>NZ_JBEOXE010000050.1:0-53936 GCF_040296485.1 Streptomyces sp. NPDC002138
AGCGGGGCCCAGGAGCCCCGCAGGGGACAACGGCCCTGGCGGGCCGCACCGGGCTCCGCCCGGACCCGCGCCTCAAACGCCGGCGAGGCTGGGTGTGGCCGGGGCCGCCTCGGGCTCTGCCCGGACCCGCGTCTCGAGCGACGGCGGGGCTGGGTGTGGCCGGGGCGGCATCGGGCTCTGCCCGGACCCGCGTCTCGAGCGACGGCGGGGCTGGGTCGCCGGGCCGCATCGGGCTTTGCCCGGACCCGCGTCTCGAGCGCCGGCGAGGCTGGGTGTGGCCGGGGCCGCATCGGGCTCCGCCCGGACCCGCGTCTCGAGCGCCGGCGGGGTTGAGGTGGCCGGGCCTCGGGATGTGCGGCCCTCGCATCGATGATCTGCCGCGGTCGGCCCGGCCCCCTCAGAAGGCCCCGCGGGTCACGTGGACGTAATAGGCCACCAGTCCCACCACGCAGGCGACGACCAGCCACGAGCCGAAGCCGGTGTGCCGTCCGGTGCGGCGCGGGCGGCGGATGCGCCGGGGGCGCTCGCCGCGCGCCCGCGGCGCCGCTCCCGCCGATCCCGGCGCCGTCTCGGCCAGCAGCCGACGGCAGACCGCGGCCAGTTCGGCCGTACCGGCGGACAGCCGGGCGACCGCCTCGCACCGGGCCGGGGCGGTGGTCCCGCCGTCGAGGATGCGTCCGGCGCGCAGCAGGACCTCGTCCGCCCCCGCGCCCGAGGACAGGCTGATCCAGCGCTGGACGTGATCCCCCCGGATCACGACCACGCCCGACCGGTCGCGGTAGACGGTGTGCTCCCGCCACAGCACGGCGGCCAACTCGCCTGCGATATCCCTCAGTTGCGTGTTCATCCACGCACCCCCACTTCACCCGGACATTCGAACAAGCTGGTGATTCTAGCGGCCGCCTCCGACACTCCGACCGGTGGGCGACCGGCCATTGCGGTCAACTCAGGCCAAACGAGCGCGAAGAGGTCCGGGGCAGGGCCTCGGGAGGTCAGAATGATCAAGAATGTCCGCGGACCGAACCGAGCCCGCGGACCGGAGAACGGGAGACGCAGATGCCTTCCCCACGCCTCGACCGACACCACCTCGACCGCCAGCGCCCCCACCGACGGCGCCGCATCCAGGGCGCGGTGGCCGCCGCCGCGGTGCTGCTGTCCCTGCCGGCCGGTGCGGTTCCGGCGGCGGCCACCGCCCCCGCGGATTCCGCCGGCCTGGACCACGCGCGGCTCACCCGCGACCTCGACGCCGTGCACGCGGCGGGCATGTACGGCGCCTACGCCTCCGTGCGCGACGGCCGCGACCGGTGGCGCGGTGCCACCGGCTTCGCCGACATCGCCACCCAGCGGCCCATGAGCCCCGGCATGCGTCACCGCGCCGGCAGCGTCACCAAGTCGTTCACCTCGGTCGCCGTGCTCCAGCAGGTGGGCCGGGGCCGGATCGAGCTCGACCGGCCGGTCGGGGACTACCTGCCCGCTCTCGTCCCGGGCGAGCGCGGCCACAAGATCACCGTCCGCATGCTCCTCAACCACACGAGCGGCATCGCGGACTACTTCCCGATGGCCTTCCCGTCCCTCCTCCAGGGATCGACCCGGAGCCTCGACGACAACCGGCACCGCCACTTCGCCCCGGCCGAGCTGATCGGGTACGGCGTCGGTGCCCCGCAGCTCTTCGAGCCGGGCGCCGGCTGGTCGTACTCGAACACCAACTACGTCCTGCTCGGCGAACTCCTGCGCGCCCGCACCGGCGAGGACCCGGAGACCCTCATCACGCGTGACGTGATCCGGCGGGCCGGGCTGAAGGACACCTACCTCCCCGGCGCCGAGACCCGGGTGCGCGGCCGGCACGCCAAGCTCTACGAGTCCTTCTTCGGGTACATCGACCCGCCCCGCGACTACAGCGAGTACGACATGTCCTGGGGCGGTACGGCGGGTGCCCTGGTCGCCACCATGGACGACCTCAACACCTTCTACCGGGCCCTGTTCCAGGGCCGGTTGCTGCGTCCCGAACAGCTGCGCCAGCTGCGGACCACCGTGCCCGTGAAGGACGCGGGCGGACGGGTGACGATGCGCTACGGCCTCGGCGTCGTGCGGCTCGAAACCTCCTGCGGTCCGGTCTGGGGCCATGACGGAGCCGTCTTCGGCGCCGGCACCCTGGCCCTGTCGTCGCCCGACGGCGGCCGCCAGCTCGCGATCGGCCTCAACCTGACGAAGTACGAACGGCTGGACGCGACCGGCAACCCGCTCCCGAACGCCATCGACGCGGCCCGGAGCGTCTTCATCAACGAGGCCCTGTGCGGGGGCACGCAGGCCCGGCCCGGCGCCCGCGAGGACGCGCCGGAGCCGTTGCGGGGGCCGGACGAGGGCCTGCTCGGGCCTCCTCAGCCGCCCGCCGCGTAGCGCCAGAACGCGCGCATCAGCGGCGGCGGCGTCGGGCCGCTCAGCTCCAGCTGGGTCAGCAGGATCGCGGCCGTGCCGGTGGAGGGCGCGAGGTGCGCCGCCGTACCGGTGCCGCCCACCCATCCGTAGCGGCCCGGCACGTTCCACGGGTCGCGCGTCTCGACGTCGACGGAGCCGCCGAAGCCCCAGCCCTGGCCCTCCAGGAACAGCTCGCCCCCGGCGCGCTGCTCCGGGGTCAGCCAGTCGGTGGTCATCAGCCGCACCGACTCGCGGGACAGCAGCCGCTCCGGGCCCGGGCCGGCGCCCGGGCCCGGGGGCACCGCGCCTTCGGCGAGCATCATCCGGGCGAAGGCGTACCAGTCGTCCACGGTCGAGACCAGTCCGCCCGCGGCGGACGGGAACGCGGGCTCACGGCTCCACTGGCCGTCGCGCGCGTCGACCAGCTCCAGGGAACCTTCCCCGTCCGCGGCGGCCCGGTAGTGGTCGGTGAACCGGTCCGCCGCCGACGCCGGTACGGCGAAACCGGTGTCCTTCATGCCCAGCGGCGCGAAGATCCGCTCGGCGAGGAAGTCCCCCAGGGGCTGCCCGGTGGCGCGGGCGATCAGGACGCCGAGGATGTCCGAGCAGGTGTTGTAGAGCCAGGCGTCGCCCGGCTGGTGGAGCAGGGGGATCCCGGCCAGCGTCTTCATCCACTCGTCCGGCGCCGCGACCCGCTGCGGCTGCGGGGGCCCCTGGCGCAGCTCGCTGAAGAGCGGGCCGACCGCCGGGAGCGAGAAGTCCCCGGGGAAGCCGTATCCGGCGCGGAAGGTCAGCAGGTCGGTCACCGTGATCGGCCGGAGCGCGGGGACCACGTCGTCCACGGGGCTCGACGGCGTACGTACGACCACCCGGTCGGCCAGCTCCGGCAGCCAGGGGGTGACCGGGCCGTCCAGGGTGAGCGGACCCTCCTCGACCAGCAGCATCACGGCGGCGGCGGTGATCGGCTTGGTCAGCGAGGCGATGCGGAAGATCGTGTCCCGGGCCATCGGGGCGGTGCCGCGAGCGCCGGACGCCCCCACGGCCGCCACCTCGACCCGGTCGCCCCGGGCCACCAGGGCCACCGCTCCCGGCAGCGTCCCGGCGCGCACCGGCGGTTCCAGAATCCCGCGCAGACTGTCCAGGGTCATGGCTCCACACTCCACGTTCGCGACGCTCCGGCCGGCCGCGCGCATCCGCGGGCGGCCCTTCGGAGACAAGACTCCGGGGGCCGCCCGAACTCATCGCCGACGCGGCGCGCACCCGGATCCGGCGCGGGCTCGGAGCCCGAGCGGGCCCGGGTCCGGGGCGGGCTCGTCGCGCGGGCTACCGCGGATCCATCCCCGGATCGTCGATCCGGCTCTCCTGCTCGCTCTGCTCCTGCAGACGGCGCGCCTTGTCCTGGAGCCGCTTGCGGTCCTGCGGGTCGGCGGCCCGCTCGGCGGCCTCGTTCAGCTCCTGCGCCTTCGCGCGCATCTGCCCGGCCCGGCCGCCGGAATCGCCTGCACTGCTCATGATCACTCCTCTGATCGCTCGGGGAGAGCGGGCGCATTCAGCGAACCAGCAGTACGCCCCCTCCGCATCCCGAAGCCCCCCCGACGGCGTGCCCGGGGCCGGTCCCGCAGTCCGGTGGCGCCCTACGCCGGGTGGTGGCCCCGCGGCCTCGCCGGCGTCTGAGGCGCGGGGTCCGGGGCGGAGCCCTGGGGTTACCCGTGGGGCTGGGTCCACTCCTGGAGCTCGATCAGGTTGCCCTCGGGGTCGGCCAGGTGTGCCGCCCGGATGCGGTCGCCCAAGGGGGCCGGGTCGCGCAGGAACACGCCGCCCCGTGCGGTGAGTTCGGCGTGGACCGCGTCGAGGTCGTCCACGCGGAGCGCGATCAGGGCCCGGTGCCCCGAGGGCGCCCCCGCGAGGGCTCCGACCAGGTCGGCCATCTGGGCCCGGTCGTGCAGGGCTATCGCCGCGCTGCCGCCCTCCGGGGAGAGCTTGGCGTACGGACCCTGCTCGTTGTCGAACTGCGGCGCGAGGCCGAGCACGTCCCGGTAAAAGCGGTAGCAGGCGGGGAAGTCCGAGACCAGCAGGCGGATTTGAGTGAGTTCCATGGCTGTGCATCGTAGAGCGGGGGTCGGCCCCCGTGCGGCCGGGCCCGTGCGGCCGGCCCTCGTGCGGCCGGTTCCCGTGGCGGTTGACAGGAGAGATCCATCAGTCAATGATTCCACTAGTCACATAGTGGATTGATGGAGAGGGGGGCGGTGTGCGGGACGGGATCACTTCCGGCACGACAAGCGCCCGATGGGCCGTGGAGGCGAGCGGCCTCGGCAAGAAGTACCGCCGCACCTGGGCGCTGCGGGACTGCTCGTTCCGGATCCCGGCAGGCCGGGTCTGTGCCCTGGTCGGGCCCAACGGCGCGGGCAAGAGCACCCTGCTGAACCTGGCGGCGGGGCTGGACGCCCCGACGGAGGGGGAGCTGCGGATCTTCGGGACCCCGGCCGGGTCCTTCAGCGTGCTGCCCCGCTGGTCCTACCTGCCCCAGGACAAGCCGCTCTTCAAACGGTTCACGGTCGCGGAGCACCTGCGGATGGGCCGGGAGCTCAACCCCGGCTGGGACCGGGCGATCGCCGAACGGATCGTGGCGGAGGGCCGGATCGCGCCCGACGCCCGTGTCGGCCGGCTGTCCGGCGGCCAGCGCACCCGCGTCGCCCTCGCGCTCGCCTTCGGCAAACGCCCCGAACTCCTGCTGATGGACGAGCCGCTGGCCGACCTCGACCCGGTGGCCCGGGACGAGATCGGCGCCCTGCTGGTGTCCGAGGCCGCCGAGCACGGAACCACCGTCCTGATGTCCTCCCACGTCCTGGCGGAGCTGGAGGACACGTGTGACTACGTACTCGTACTGGCCGAGGGCCGCGTCCGGATGGCCGGCGAGGTCGAGGAACTGGTGGCCATGCACTCCGTGGTCACCGGCCTGACCGCGGGCGGGGAGCTGCCCGCGGCGCTGAGCGCCCACACGGTGATCGAAGTCCGCACCGCGGGACGGCAGTTCACCGCGATGGTGCGCCGTCAAGGCCGCCTCGACGACGACTGGCAGCGCGCCGAACCAGGAATGGAGGAGGTACTGCTCGCCTACCTCCGCTCACCCCGCGCGCCCGCCCTGCTGTCCCCGGCCGCCGTCCCCGCTCACCGAGAGGAGGGCGCGGCATGAGCGCCTCCGCCCACACCACCGACCGCGCCGCCGCCGACCGGGCGGGCGCCCGCGACCGGCCCCGCCGGCTGCGCGGACTGGCCTGGCTCATCGCGCGCCAGCACCGCACCGTCCTGATCGTCTGCGCCGCGGTGACCGTCCTCGGCGCCCTCTGGATCGTCTATCAGCGCGCCGCGATGCTCGACACCCTGCACGCCGCCGGATGGCCGGCCACACCGGCCGGCTCGATCGACCCGGACGTGTACACGCGCACGGGGAACGACTTCGAGTCCCACAGCGGGGTCCTGGCGGGGCTGTCGGCCCTGTTCGGCGTCTTTCTCGGCGTCCCGCTGATCGCGGGGGACCGGGAATCGGGCACCGCGCGGCTGGTCGCCACCCAGTCGGTGTCCCGGGGGCAGTGGCTGCGCTGGAAACTGGGATTCGCCCTGGTCCTGGTCACGGTCACCGTCGGCACGCTGAGCATGCTGCACTCCTGGTGGTGGCGCTCCGTCCAGCCCTTCGCGGCCGGTAGCTGGCTGCAGGGGAGGGCGTTCGACACGACCGGCCCGATGCTGCTCGCGACGGCGCTGTTCGCCCTGGCGCTGGGCATCGCCGTCGGCGTCGTGGTCCGCCGCACGGTGGCCGCGATGGCCCTCACCTACGTCGGGACCTGGGTCGCCACGATCGTCGTCTCGTACTTCCGGGAGCGGCTGGCCACCCCGCACGTCATCACCTACCCGTTCGGCGGCCCTTCCCCGGTGCTCGACCGCGCCGCGCAGACGGACCAGTGGGTCGGTACCGCCTCCGGCAAGCTCTACGGGTACGGGACCTGCGTGCACGACGCGGCCCCGGACGCCTGCCGGTCCGGGCTGGGCATCGTCAACTCGGTCTGGGAGTACTTCAGTTACGACCAGATGGCGACCATCCAGTGGACCGAGGCGGGGATCTACCTGGCCCTCGCCGCGGCCCTGACGGCCCTGGCCGTGTGGTGGGCCCGGCGATTCCCGCTCTAGGCCCCGGAGGCCCTTAGGCTCTGTAGGCCCACGGCGCAGCACAGCGCGACACACTCACGACACGACATCGGAAGCAAGGAGGCGGGTTCGCGTGGTCGTATTCCGTATCGAGCGCCGCGGCGGCCTGCCCACCTACCTCCAGATCGTGTCGCAGGTGGAACAGGCGCTGCGCATGGGCGCGCTGGTCGAAGGGGACAAGCTGCCCACCGCGGCGCAGGTCGCCGCGAGCACGAAGGTCAACCCGAACACCACGCTCAAGGCGTACCGGGAGCTGGAGCGCTCGGGCCTGGTCGAAGTGCGCCAGGGGGCGGGTACGTTCATCACCCGCACCCTGGTCACCCCGCAGTCCCGGCCGGAATCCCCGCTACGGGTGCGGCTCACGGAGTGGGTGCGCGAGGCGCGCGAACAGGGTCTGGGGGCCCAGGACATGACCACCCTGTTCGACGCCGTGCTCGCCGAGGCGTTTCCCCCGAAGGAGACGAACTAGCCGTAAATGGCCGGATCCGGTATGGGGAGTACCAACTCCCCATTTCGGGCTGCTAGGTTCCCCGAGTTGATCTTGCCGGTCGCCCTCGAGCGGCGACGGCGAACCCCTCGTGCAAGGAACCCACATTGGTCCGCCAGTCCTTACGCCAGTCCTTACACCAGCCCTTACACCGGCCCTTACGTCAGTCCTTACGTCAGTCGTTACACCGGCCCTTACGCCGGACCCTCCTGCCCGCGCTCCTGCTGGCCCTGCTGCCCGCCCTTCCGGCAGCCGCCGCCGAGACGCCCCACCTCGACTCCGTCGAGCAGACCCTGCGACAGGTCAGCCCCGGCCTCGAAGGCCGGGTCTGGGAGCGCACCGAAGGCAACAGCCTCGACGCGTCCACCCCCGGCGGTGGCGACTGGCTGCTCCAGACCCCCGGCTGCTGGGGCGACGCCACGTGCGCGGAGCGCCCCGGAACGCGCCGGCTGCTCGACAAGATGACCGAGAACATCTCCCGCGCGCGGCGCACCGTGGACATATCCACCTTGGCGCCCTTCCTCGACGGGGCCTTCCAGGACGCCGTCGTCGCCGGGCTCAAGGCCGCGGCCGCCACCGGGAACAAGCTCACCGTGCGCGTGCTGGTGGGCGCCGCCCCGGTCTACCACCTCAACGTCGTCCCCTCGAAGTACCGGGACGAGCTGGTGGGCCGGCTCGGCGCGGACGCCCCGAACGTCACCCTCAACATCGCCTCGATGACCACCTCGAAGACGGCCTTCTCCTGGAACCACTCCAAACTCCTCGTCGTGGACGGCCAGTCGGTGGTCACCGGCGGCATCAACAGCTGGAAGGGCGACTACCTCGACACCGCCCACCCGGTGTCCGACGTCGACCTGGCGCTGACCGGCCCCGCGGCCGCTTCCGCGGGCAAGTACCTCGACGAACTGTGGTCCTGGACCTGCCGGAACAAGAGCAACATCGCCACCGTCTGGTTCGCCTCCTCCAACGGCGCCGGGTGCCTGCCCACGCTCGCGCGGGCGGAAGCCCGTACGCCCGCCACGGGTGACGTCCCGGTGATCGCCGTCGGCGGACTCGGCGTGGGGATCAGGCGCGACGACCCGGCGTCGCTGTTCCGGCCCACCCTGCCCACCGCGCCCGACACCACGTGCGGCATCGGCTTGCACGACAACACCAACGCCGACCGGGACTACGACACGGTCAACCCGGAGGAGAGCGCGCTGCGCACGCTGATCGCCGGCGCGGGCTCCCACATCGAGATCTCGCAGCAGGACCTCAACGCCACGTGCCCTCCGCTGCCCCGCTATGACATCCGCATCTACGACGCCCTCGCGGCGCGCCTGGCCGCGGGCGTCAAGGTCCGCATCGTCGTCAGCGACCCCGCCAACCGCGGTGCCGTGGGCAGCGGCGGCTACTCGCAGATCAAATCCCTCTCGGAGATCAGCGACACGCTCCGCGACCGCCTCGCCCGGCTCACCGGTGACCAGGCCGGCGCCCGGACCTTGATGTGCTCGGGCCTGCAGCTCGCCACCTTCCGCGGCGCGGCGCATCCGACCTGGGCGGACGGGCACCCGTACGCGCAGCACCACAAGCTGGTCTCCGTCGACGGCGCCGCCTTCTACATCGGGTCGAAGAACCTCTACCCCTCCTGGCTCCAGGACTTCGGCTATGTGGTGGAGAGCCCGGCCGCCGCCGGGCAGCTGCGCGACCAGCTGCTCGCGCCGCAGTGGCAGTACTCCAGGGCGACCGCCACGGTCGACTACGAGCAGGGCATCTGTCGCTGATATCCGGACATTCGGCGGCACAGCCGGTATGCAGGGGCATGGTCGTTACTTCGGCCATGTCCCCGCTGCCGTGACCGGCCCGCCGGGTGAGTCGTGGCAGCGCGCGGCCGCCCGCCGGTGCGCCGCGCCGATCCGTTCGCGCCAGCCGGAGGGCGGGTCGCGTGCTGCCGTCCGTCGTACGGAATGTGCCACTGGCAGCTGCGGCCCCTCGACCGGTGCAGGGCGCACCTTGTTGAGTCGCACCGCGCCGGGACGCCGCGGGCCGCGTTGGAGTCAGCGGTGAACACGGCCTTCTGTTCAGCTACTTGAGGAGCATCAATGAACACGGTTCGTTCTGCTGTCGCCCTCGGTGCGGCCGCTCTCGCGGTCACGGCGGCGCTCGTGACACCGGCGTCGGCCGCGGCCGACCCGGGCGCGGCGCCCAAGGCCGCGAAGTTCTGCACGTACGTCGTCGACACGGGTGAGGGCGGCTGTTTCGCGACCAAGGCGCAGGCCGCGCAGCTGGGCGCGAACGCCGATTACAAGGACCTGGGCAAGATCTGGAGCGACGCCAACTCCAGCGGCAGCGAATTCACCTTCCGCGGCAGCGTGGGCTGTGACTGGCGCTACCCGGAGTTCAACGACCTCGGCAAGTGGGGGTGGAGCGACACGGTCAGCTCGGCGCAGGGCATCACCTGCCCGATCACGTTGTGGGAGCACAAGGACTTCCGGGGCGCCCACCAGACGTACTACGGCTACAACGCCTACGTCGGGGACGGCATGAACGACAAGGCGTCCTCGGTCAGCTTCGACCTGCGCTGAGCCACGCCGCGCGCCGCGGCCCCGGAAGGGTGGTCGCGGCGCGCGGCTGGTCGGCTCAGTGGAACAGCATGGAGGCGCCGCCCGCGGCCGTGGTGACCGAGCCGGGACAGAGGAAGCTTCCCGAGGTCTTCGTCGCGGTGAAGGCCTGGTTGACGTACTTGCGGGTGGCCCCGTCGCGGTTCCACGCGATGTTGGTGGCCTTGTAGCGGCAGGAGATGAAGCTCTGCTTGCCGGTGATGTCGATCGCGTCCGTCTTCGCGACTCCGCTCGCGTCGTCGAAGGTGAACGCGGGATTGTTGTTGAGGCTCGCGGTGATGCCGCCGGTGCAGGACAGGTTCCCGCCCGGTGCGTTGATGGTGGTGCGGTCGACGGTCAGCGCGCTCGGGGGATTGGCGCTGGCCTTCGCGTTGGTCCAGGTGCAGGTGTTGCCCGCGACCACGATGACGCCGTCGGCCCGCTGATCGGCGGTGGGTCCGAGGGCGAGCGCCGCCGAGGATCCGGCGAGGACCGTCGCGGCGGTGAGGGCGGTGAGGCCCGTCCACTTCCTGATGCCCGTGCCCGTGCCCGTGCCCGTGCTCTTCCGCATGCTCATCATGATGCGCTCCTCTGGGGCTGGTCCTCGTGGGGTGGACCGACGCGCAGGGGAACGTCCCATAGGGACCTTGAAATGTCAGGCCCATGCTAAACAATTGGCCGAATCACCGCCCGGCGCGACGGCCGAGCGCGGCGTTGGCCTTCATCAGGGCCGGGATCAGTCCGTACGCGGCCACCGGAATGACCACCGCGGTGAGGATCAGCGTCCGCAGCGGCAGCGGAAGGCCGGCGGTGACCGGCCCGAGCAGGCCGAGGGTGATCGTGATGGTCGGGTAGACGGCCAGCCAGGTGATCAGGGCCCGGCGGTGCACGGAGGGTCCGGCCGGGGCGGGCGTCGCGGCCGGGGCCGCGGTGGCGTCGGCGGTGGCGAGCGTGGATTCGGGCATGGCGGTTCTCCTGGTCGTGTGCGGCGAGCGGCCGGATCCCTGATCCCCAACCGACTGGTTGGAGTCTTGCACGGGACCCTTCCCATCTCCAACCCCACGGTTGGAGATGGGCTAGAATCGAGCCATGGCCTGGGACACTGCGCGCACGAAACAGCTCCTGCTCGACGCCGCGGTCGAGGAGTTCGCCGAGTACGGCCCCGAGGGCGCCCGCATCGCCCGGGTCGCCTCGCGCGCCGGCGTGAACAAGGAGCGCATCTACCAGTACTTCGGCGGCAAGGAGAAGCTGTTCGTCGCCGTCCTGGAGTGCGAGCTGCAGAAAATCGCGGCCGCGGTGCCGCTGGTCGGCGACCAGGCCGAGGACCTGGGGGATTACGCGGGCCGGGTCTACGACTACCACCTGCTCCACCCGCACTTCGTGCGCCTCCTGGCCTGGGAGGGGCTCCTGTGCCAGGACCGGGTGGTCGCCCAGTGCGCGCGCACCGACCACTACGAGGAGAAGATCGCGGCCATCTCCGCCGCCCAGCGGGCCGGAGCGCTCACCGGCGCGGTCGATGCCGGGCAGCTCATGCACACGGTGATCGCGCTGACCGTGTCCTGGTTCACCATGCCCCAGCTCGCCCGGCTGATCGTCCCCGCCGTGGCGGACGCGGGCGCCCCCGCGCAGCGCGCGGCCCTGGTCGAGATGGTCCGCCGCCTGACGGCCTGACGGCCTGACGGCCTGACGGCCTGAGGAGGCCCGGGAGCCCGGTGTCGGGCGCCCCGCCCCGCGGTCACACCGTGATGACGGCCTTGCCGCGGACCCGGTGCTCCGCCAGGCTCCGGACAGCCTCGGGTGCCTCGCTCAGCGGGTACGTCCGGTCGAGGGCCGGGGTCAGCCGCCCCGCGCCCACGAACTCGCCGAGCACCACCAGGTCCTCGTACCGCTCCGCCGCTGCCATCGGCCGCAGCCGCTGGCGGACGAACGGCGAGAGCAGCGCGGCCCACAGCAGGCGGCCCAGCCCGCCCGTCCACCGGCCCCCGGTCTCGTTGCCCACCAGGACGAGCGTTCCCCGCGGCGCCAGCGCCCGCCGCAGCCGCGCCACGGGCCGCCCGCCCGCGATGTCGAGGATGAGGTCGTAGCGGACCACCCCACCAGCCGTGCCGCCTTCGATGTCCGCGCGCGTGTAATCGATGACGTGGTCCGCGCCGAGCGAGCGGACCAGGTCCGCCTTCGCGGTCCCGCACACCCCGGTGACCTCGGCGCCGTACGCCTTGGCGAGCTGCACCGCGTACGAGCCCACGCCCCCCGAAGCGCCGATGACCAGCACCTTCTGTCCCACCGTCAGCCCGCCCCGGTCGCGCAGGGCTTGCAGGGCCGTGAGCCCGGACACCGGCAGGGCGGCGGCCTGCTCGAAGCTCAGGAAGGGCGGCTTCAGGGCGAGTTTGGCCTGGGGCGCGCACGCGTACTCCGCGTAGGCGCCCTTACCGATGCCGAACACCTCGTCGCCGGGCCGCAGTCGCGTCACGTTCGCACCGACCGCCTCGACCGTGCCCGCGAGGTCCATGCCGGGCACGCGGTGCTTGGGGCGCCGGAGTCCGTAGCCCATGAGCCGCACCGGATACGGCGTCCCCGTCATCAGGTGCCAGACCCCGGCGTCGACCCCGGCGGCGCGCACCCGTACGAGGACGTCGTCGTCCCCGGGGACGGGTCGCTCCGCGGCGGCGTCGAACCTCATCGCGTCGGCCGTGCCGTACGCGTCCTGGACGATGGCCCTCATGGTGTCCCGTTCCCCTTCGCGTTGCCGGTGTCGGTGTCGGTGTCGGGCGCCTCGTCGTCCGGGTACTGGAAGACCTCGTCGAGCGGGGCCTTGAAGACGCGAGCGATCTGGAAGGCCATCTGGAGCGAGGGGGAGTAGCGCCCCTTCTCGATGGCGATGACGGTCTGGCGCGTCACGCCGATGCGGTCCGCCAGCTCCGCCTGCGTCATCTCCCCGTGCGCGAACCGCAGGGCGCGGATGGTGTTGGTGACCTCCGTGGGCTTCACCATGCCGGGAAACCCCGCCGGTAGGCGGCGATCCGCGCCATGGAGCCGAGCACCGCCGACAGGACGAAGGCCAGGTACACGGCGTTGGCGATCCAGAAGTAGTCCAGCTCGGCCATGGCCATCACGAGCGCCGCGATCCCGCCGATGACGACGAACGACTGCCCGATGTGCTCGCCGAACCGGCTGATCTCCCGGTCGCGCTGATCGATTCTGCGGCCACTTCCGGGCGAGCCGATGCCGAGGGCGATGTTGACCGCGATCGTCGCGCCGATCGAGCCGGCGATCGCCCACAGCATCAGCGGTACGTACGCCACCTGCGTCGGGGAGCCGTCCCCCGCCCGCCCCAGGATCAGGGAGAGGTAGGCCGCGTAGGCCGCCAGCGCCACCAGCCCCATGGTCCACGCGCGCTTCTCTTCGAACGACACCTGCGCCCTCCGCTCCCATGTAAAGCATCTTTGACACCCTGAACGTAAGCTGTGCTTGACTTCATGTCAATGATTCTTTACTTCGATGGGCCCACGGAGCCGCCGCTCGACATCCTGGGCGAGTGAACGGCCGCGAGGTGGAACGGATTGCGCGGCGAGACTGTCTACCCTGACGCGCACCGATGGTGGTGCGCTCCGGACCCGGGGGTCCGGCCCGGAACATCGCAGAGAGCAGTTCTGATCCGTGAGTCTGATGAGTAACGCGTTCCTGGTGACCATCTTGCTGGGCACGCTGCTGGTGTTCGTCGCCGGTGTGTGGCTGTGGCCGCGGCTCGCTCGGCGGAGCTGGCGGGCCGTGCTGGGCCGCGTCGGGCTGATCCTCACCGCGCAGGTGCTCGTCCTGGCCTCGGTCGGCCTCGTGGCGAACCGGACCTTCCTGCTCTACGCCTCGTGGGGCGACCTGTTCGCCGGACAGAAGACGGAGGCGTCGCAGAACGGCGTCGCGCCCGGCGGCTCGGCGGTCAAGGTCCTGGCCCGGCAGAAGCCCGAGGTCCCCGGCGCCGCCGATCCCCGGTCGGCCGGCGTGATCGAGAAGGTCATGGTGCAGGGCGAGCGGTCCCGGCAGGGCGGCGAGGCGTACGTGTACCTGCCGCCGGAGTACTTCCAGAAGGGGAACGAGACCAAGAAGTTCCCCGCGGCGGTCGTCCTGACCGGATACCCGGGCATGGCCGAGAACCTGGTGCGCAACCTGCGCTACCCGAGGACGGCGTGGACGCTGGCCAAGGAGAAGAAGGCGCAGCCGATGATCCTGGTGATGATGCGGCCCACCGTCGTGCCGTCCAACTCGCAGTGCATCGACATCCCGGGCGGCCCGGCCACCGAGACCTTCTTCGGGACCGACCTGCCCCGGACGATCTCGCAGGCCTACCGGACGGGTACCCGGGCGCGGGACTGGGGCATCATGGGCGATTCCACCGGCGGTTACTGCGCGTTGAAGATGGGGCTCCAGCACCAGGAGAGCTACTCCGTGGCGGTCGGCCTGTCGGCGGACTACAAGCCGGAGGTCGACGCGCAGTCCGGTGACCTCTTCCACGGGGACAAGAAGCTGGAGAAGCGCTCCGACCTGATGACGAACCTGGAGAACCTGCCCAAGGGGAAGTCGTCCTTCCTGGTCACCACCTCGCTCATCGGGGAGTCGAACCTCAAGCCGACGCGGGAGTTCGTCGAGAAGGCGAAGGGCCGCGCCAACGTCTCGTCGATCACTCTCGACAGCGGTGGCCACGGCTTCAACACCTGGCGCCGGGAGATCCCGCCCGCGATGGAGTGGATGAGCGCCCGTCTGGGCAAGTAATCCGATCCGGGCAGGGGCCGCGTGCCGCGAGGAACTCCTCGCGGTGCGCGGCCCCTTCGTCTGAGTAGAGAAATTTTCTAGAAAAACCTCCAGAATTTCCGTTCCGTGATCCACACTCGACCCATGAGTGGGAATCGTCGATCATCGGCACGGCCGGTGCTGTACTCCAACGTCGTCCTGCTGGCCGTGGGTCTGGTCCTGACCTGGCTCATCAGCGGGCCGCTCTACGACTACTACGTGCGCGCCACCCCCGTGACGGTGACGCTCGGGCACTCCTGCAAGGTGCCCGTCATGGGTTCGCGGGCCGCCGTGACCTGCGAAGGGGCCCGGTGGGCGGTCGACGGGCGCACCGTCACCGGAACCCTGCGCCCGCGCGACGGCGAGATCCACGGGGGAGCCGTCTTCTACGCCGCCCCCGGCACCGCACCGCTGTCGTACAGCGGACGGGCCCGGGCGATCGGTGACACGGCCTACAGCGCGCCCGGGCTGTCCCGGAGCGTCGCCGCCCTCACCGCCGCCCTCGCGGCCGCCGTCGCACTGCCGGCCACCATCGTGAGCGCCGTGCTCTACCGGCGGCGCGGGCGGGCGCCGGGACCCGCCGCCGGGGCGGTGCACGGACCGGTGCCCCGGGCCGTGGGCGAGCTGCTCACCCGGCACACCTCGCGGCCCGACTACCGATGGATGCTGCCGCTGGAGGGCGCGGCCGTGGTCTTCGGGGGATCCCTGTCGGCGGCTGTACTACCGCCCTCGGACGCGGGGGTCCTGCCGGGCGTCGCCGGTATGGCGGCCGCCCTGGCCGTGGCCCTGGTGGCCGGGAGCAGACTGTTCGCCGAAGTCCGCCGCGGGGAGCGCGGCACGGTCCTGATCGGGCGGCGCGGCCTCGCCGTCCTGACCGGTGAGCACCGCGTCCTCGTCCGCGAGTGGAGCGAAGTGAGCCTGCTCGGCATGCCGCAGGCCACCGGGGCGGCGGCGGACACCGCCGGATTCACCGTGCGGACGGCCGACGGCGACCGGTACACCTTCCGCCCCTCCGGCTGGACCGGATTCGCCGAGCTGCGTCTCGCCGCCGCCGAGGCCGTCTTCGCCGCGGCCTGGCCGCGCACCCTGCGCGACCTGTCCGACGGCCGGACCGTGCCCTTCGGCGCGTTCGCCGCCACCCCCGGTGGAGTGCGCACGCCCGGTGGGGAGTTCGGCTGGCGGGACATCGCCGGGGTGCGGATGGACGGCCCCGGCCGGGCGGTGATCAAGACCCCGGCGCGCAACGTCGTACTGCCGCTGGCCAGGACACCGGACGTCGAGGTGTTCCTCGGCCTGCTCCTCGGCCGGGGCCGCCGGGCTTCGTGACCCCCCTCGGCGACCGGGCTACGGCGCCGCCGGTTCCGGGAGGCGGCGGGCCAGGGCCCAGGCCAGCAGGGGGAGTACGGCCAGCGGGAGCAGGGCCGTGCGCAGCGAGGCGGCGTCGGCCGCCGCGCCGATGAGGGGGCTCGCCAGGCCGCCGACGCTGACCGTCAGGCCCAGGGTCACCCCGCTCGCGGTGCCCATGCGCGTCGGCAGGTAGTCCTGGCCCAGGGTGACCTGGAGGGAGAACGGGACGTACAGCGCGGCGGCGGCCAGCGCGGAGCACGCGTACACCAGCGGCAGCGGGAGGAAGAGGACCCCGGCGATCGCGGGCACCGCCGCCGCGTAGGAGCGGTGGACGGTGGTCACCCGGCCCCAGCGGGCGGCCAGCCGGCCACCGAGCAGGGTGCCCCCGGCGCTCCCCGCGAAGAGGGCGAACAGGGCCACCGCCCCGGCGGTCGGGCCCCCGCCGCGCTCGCGGACGTACAGCGAGATGAAGGTGCTCAGGCCGATGAAGACCACCGAACGGACGACGACCACGAGGGACAGCCGCAGGAACGCGCGCCAGTCGTCGCGGGGCTGCCGGGACGGCGCGGGGGCGGTCGCGGGCTCCTCCCGCGAACCCCGGCCGGAGGGAGGCCGGTTGAGGAACACGCCGACCGCGGCCGGAAGGGCCATCAGCCACCAGCCCGCCGTCCCCGGCAGGGCCAGCGCCGCGACGACCAGGAGCGGTGCGCAGGCGAAGCCGATGTTGCCGCCGAGCGCGAACCAGCTCATCGCACCGTGCCCCGGGCCGCCCCGCGTACGGACCAGGCGGGCCGCCGCTGGATGGTAGGCGGCGACGCCCAGCCCGGAGAGGGCGACCGCGGCGAGCGTGGCCGGGTACCCGGCGTCGAGCCCGACCAGCGCCACGCCCAGCCCGGCGGCAGCGGTGGCCAGCGGTATCAGCCAGGGCATCGGCCACCGGTCGGTCAGCGCGCCGAACAGCGGCTGGACCACCGAGGAGAGCAGGGACGCGGCCAGCACGATGCCGGAGGCGGTGGCGTACCCGTACGCCCGGTCGGAGACGAGGAAGGGGACGAGCGCGGCGACGGCGCCCTGGTAGACGTCCACGCACGAGTGGCCCGCCGAGAAGGCCGCCGTGCGCAGCCGGCCCGGGGGAGCGGCCGGGGAGGGTTTCCGGGGCGTGGGAAGGGACGGGGGAAGGGGAGTTGTCGAGGTCACGGTCGAGGATCGCTTCCGGCCGCCTCGGCCCGCTTCCGATAAAATGCCGGGTGATGCAGAAAATCCGCCACACGCCCCGCGCCGCGACGAGCGTCCGGGAGCTCGACACGCACCACGGCATCGATCCGCACCGCCACGACGACCACCAGATCTGCTACGCCGGATCCGGAGTGGTCTCCGTCTCCACCGACTCCGGCACCTGGGTCGCGCCGACCACCCGCGCGCTGTGGATCCCCGCCGGTACGGTGCACGAGCACCGGGCGTTCGGCCGCGTGGACCTGCACTGCGTGGGCCTGCCGACCCACCTCAACCCGCTCGCTCTCACCGCCCCCGCCGTGCTCGCCGTCGGCCCGCTGCTGCGCGAGCTGATCCTGGCCTACACCCGCGCCCCCGAGGACGGCAGCGCGGAGCGGCGCCGGATGCTCGCGGTCCTCCTCGACCAGGTGCGGGCCTCACCGCTCCAGCCCCTGCACCTTCCCGCCCCGGCCGATCCCCGGCTGGCCGCCGTGTGCGCGCTGCTGCACGCCGATCCGGCGGACCCGCGCACCCTGGCGCGGCTCGCGGCGGCGGCGGGCGCGGGGGCCGGGGAGCGGACGCTGAGCCGGCTGTTCCGCGCCGAGCTGGGCATGACGTTCCCCCAGTGGCGGACCCAGCTGCGCCTGCACCACGCGCTGCGCCTGCTGGCCGTCGGCACTCCGGTGACGGCCGTCGCCCACCACTGCGGCTGGTCCTCGGCGAGCGCCTTCATCGACGTCTTCCGCCGCGCCTTCGGCCACACCCCCGGCGTACACCGGTAGGGCCGTACACCGGTAGGACCGGGCCGATTCAGGGAGCGGGCGCGCGCAGGGTCTGGCGGACCGACCACACGACCGACACCAGCGGCACCGCCACGACCGCGCCCACCACCCCCGCGGCGATGGCCCCCGCGACCACGGACAGCGCCACCACCACCGGGTGCAGACGCACGGCCCAGCTCATCACCAGCGGATGCAGCAGGTGCCCCTCGATCTGGCCGATGACCACGATCAGCACGACCACCAGACCGGCGATCAGCGGCCCCTTGACGGCCAGCGCCACGATGGCGGCGACCGCGAGCGCCACCGGGGAACCGATCAGCGGGATGAACGCGGCGAAGAACTCCAGCAGCGCGAGCGGCACGGCCAGCGGTACCCCCAGCAGGAGCAGCGCGATGCCCACGAGGATGGCGTTGGTCCCGGCGACCAGCACGATGCCGTGGGTGTACCCGGTGAAGGTCCGCCACGCGGCCCGGCCGCCGTCCATGATCCGCTGCCGCGCGCCGCGCGGGAACTGCGCGCAGAACCACGCCCACTGCCGGTCGCCCGAGTGGATGAAGAAGACCGAGCAGAACAGGGCCAGGGCGATGGCGGTGAGCGCCTGGACGAGCCGCCCGGCCCCGGTCACGGCCGTGTCGAGGAGGGTCGTCCGATGGCTGGAGAGGTACGAGCCGATCCGGGCCTGCAGATCGCTGAGCGCGTGCGGATCCAGCCGGAAGGGCGGGCGCTCCAGCCACGGCTCGATCCGTGCCAGCCCGTCCCTGAACTCCGCGACGAGGTCGGTCCACTGACTGGCCACCGTCTCGCCCACGAACGCCAGCGCGCCGAGGAAGAGCACGATGGAGCCGATCAGGACGCCGGCCACCGCCAGCGGCCGCGGGATCCACCGGGCGAGCAGATCGGCGGGCGGCCGCAGCAGCGCCGTCGCGACGAGCCCGAGGAAGACGGCGATGCCGATCTCGTGGAAGCGCCCCAGCACCACGAAGACGCCGTAGGCCACGATGCCGACGACGAGCAGCCGCCAGGCGTAGGCGGCGACGGTGCGCAGCAGCGGCGACACGCGCGCCGAGCCCGGCGCGTACGTCCTGTGCGTGCCGGGCGGCGCGGTGATCCGCCGCCGCCCGCGTCGTCCGGGGGAGCGCCCCCGCGTCCGCTGATCCGCCATGAGGCCATCAAAGGGCCCGGTCCGCGCCCCCGCCTCACGGGCGGGGCCGCGCGTTGGCCCCAATGGCCCCCTAGGCTCGCGCCCGGCGCGGCCCCGGTGTCCGCTGGAAGGGTGAACCCCGCACCCGGACACCGCTGGTGGGCGGGCCTGCCCCCGGCGGCGGGCGCCGCCGTCATGGCCGCCGGCATCATCTCGGTCGGCCTGCACCTGACCGGCCATCCCGTGGCCTCGCTCGTCGCGCTGGCCGTCGCCGGGGCCCTGTGGCTCGTCCTCGCCGCCGACTTCGCGGTCCGGCTGCTCGGCGACCGGGGCCGCTTCCGGGCCGAGGCCGACACGCCGGCGGCGCTCACCGCCGTCGCGGCCACCGCGGTGCTCGGCGCCCGGCTGTCCCTGCTGGGCTGGCGGCCGGCCGCCGCCGTCCTGCTGGTGCTGGCCGCCGTCCTGTGGCCCGGGCTGATGGCCGCGGTCCTGCGGCACTGGCACCGGGGCGCGTCCGGGGCGGCGTTCCTGGTCTGCGTCGCCACCCAGGGCCTGGCCGTCCTCGCGGCCGTCGTCGCCGCGGACAGCGGGCGGGACTGGCTGGCGTGGGCGGCGCTGGCGGCGTTCTGCCTCGGGCTGCTGCTCTACGGCGAGGCACTCGTCCGGTTCGACTTCCGGGAGGTGGTGCGGGGCGCGGGCGACCAGTGGGTGGCGGGCGGTGCGCTCGCCATCTGCTCCCTCGCCGCGTCCAAGCTCACCGCGTCACCCGTATGGGTCGGATGGCCGCACACCGCGCTGCGTACCGCCACCCTGGTGACGCTCGCGCTCTCGCTCACCTGGTACGCCGTCCTCCTGACCGCCGAAGCGACCCACCCGCGCCCGCGCTACGACATCCGGCGCTGGGCGACCGTGTTCCCGCTCGGCATGACCGCCGCGGCCAGCCTCTCCGCGGCGGGGCCGACCGGGGTGGGCTGGCTGCTGCCGCTCGGCGAGGTCCTGCTCTGGATCGCGCTGGCCGCCTGGCTCCTGACCTTCGTCGCCCTGCTCGGGACGCACGGTGCGGGGCGTGGCCGCGTGGGTGTGCGGGCGCGGCGCCATGCCTGCCTCCGGCGGCGCCTCAAACGCCGGCGAGGCTGAGAGGGGCCCGCTCTCAGCCTCGCCGGCGGGGTAAGGGTGCGGCGCGCGGACCGTAAAACGTCGCCGCGGCCCGAGCCCGCCAAAACCAGCCCGCCCGGCGTTTGAGGGCCCGCCGGAGGCCATACCCGGCGGCACCCGACGAACGGGGCTCCGCCACAGCCAGCCCGCCCGGCGTTTGAGGGCCCGCCGGAGGCCATACCCGGCGGCACCCGACGAACGGGGCTCCGCCACAACCAGCCCGCCCGGCGTTTGAGGGCAGTGGCAGTCAGGGCGGGCCCCAGGTGAAGCGGGCCTGGACCAGGGTGTGGGCCGCGGCGGGGTCCGGAGCGGCCAGGGGCCCGCGGCGCCCCGGCTCACCGGCCCGGCTGCCCGCTCAGACGGGCATGTCCCGGCCCCGGCCACCCGCTTCGACGCCCGTCCGGCCGAACTGCTCGTCCAGCACCGACAGCCGGCGCCAGTACTCGTCCTCGTCGATCTCGCCCGAGGCGAACCGGCGGCCGATGATCGTGATCGGCGAGTGCTCGCCGTACGGGACGCGTCCGGCCGCCGCCCACGGCCCGCGCCCGCCGCGCCCGCCGCGCCACACGGTGCGGCGCAGCACGCTGACCACGGTGAAGATCACGGCCGCCCAGATCAGCGGGAAGAAGAGGATCCACGGGCCGGGCCCGTCGTACGCCAGGGTGTTCATCACGACTGCGCTCCTCGGAAGGGGTTGATCCGTCACCCCGAGCCTCGCCCCGGGACGGCGCCCCGGTCGTCGTACCCCCGGCGGCAGTACGGATACCACCGGGGGAGTACTCCGGCGGCCGGGCCCGGGTCCGGGCCCGGCTCAGCCGAGCCATCCGGGCCGGACCAGCCCCGACTCGTAGGCCAGTACGACCAATTGCGCCCGGTCGCGGGCGCCCACCTTCACCATGGCCCGGCTGACGTGCGTCTTCGCCGTGAGCGGACTGACCACCAGGCGGCGCGCGATCTCCTCGTTGGACAGCCCCATGCCCACCAGGGCCACCACCTCGCGCTCCCGCTGCGTCAGCCGGTGCAGCTCACCGGCCGCCGCCGATGCCTCCGGCGCCTTCGAGCGGGCCGCGAACTCCCCGATCAGGCGGCGCGTCACCCCGGGGGAGAGCAGGGCATCGCCCGCCACCACCGCCCGTACCGCGCGCAGCAGCTCCTCCGGCTCGGTGTCCTTGACCAGGAACCCCGAGGCCCCGCCGCGGATCGCCTCGAAGACGTACTCGTCCAGCTCGAAGGTGGTGAGCATGACCACCTTGACCGAGGCCAGCGCCGGGTCCCCGGTGATCGTCCGGGTGGCCGCCAGACCGTCGAGTACCGGCATCCGGATGTCCATCAGGGCGATGTCCGGGCGCAGCGCGCGGGCCAGCGCGACCGCCTCGGCCCCGTCGGACGCCTCACCGGCCACCTCGATGTCCGGCTGGGCGTCGAGCAGCGCCCGGAAGCCCGCCCGGACGAGGTGCTGGTCGTCGGCGAGCAGTACGCGGATCACCCGTCGTCCCCCACTTCCGTGTCGCCCTTCGCTCCGTCACCCGCGGCTCCGGTGCTCCGCGCCGCGGCCCCTCCCAGCGGCAGCCGGGCCACCACCCGGAAGCCGCCGTCCGGCCGGGGACCGGCCTCGATGGAGCCGCCCCGGTCCGCCGCCCGCTCGCGCATCCCCGTCAGTCCGCTGCCGCTGCCGCCCGGGTCACCGCCCGTGGCCGGGCCGTCGTCGTCGATCCGCAGCTCCAGCACGCCGCCCGGGCGGGAGATCCGGACCCGCGCAGTCCGGGAACCCGAGTGGCGCACCACATTGGTCAGCGCTTCCTGCACGATCCGGAACGCGGCCAGATCCGTACCCGGCGAGAGCCCACGGCCGTCGGCCCCGCCCTCCAGCGAGACGGTGAGCCCCGCGGACGCGGCCTGGGCGAAGAGTTCGGGGAGGCGGTCGAGACCGGGAGCGGGCGTACGGGGCGCCGCGCCCGGAGCGCGCAGCGTGTCCAGGACCTGCCGGACCTCGCCGAGGGCCTCCTTGCTGGCCGCCTTGATGGTGCGCAGGGCGGTACGGGCCTGCTCCGGATCGGAATCCAGCAGCGCCAGCCCCACCCCCGCCTGCACGTTGATCACGGAGATGCCGTGCGCCAGTACGTCGTGCAGCTCGCGGGCGATCCGCAGCCGCTCCTCGTCCGCCCGGCGCCGCTCGGCGGCCGCCCGCTCGGCCCGGTCGCGGGCCCGCTGTTCGCGGCGTACGCGCACCACCTCGGACACGGCGAGCACGGCGAGCGCCCAGGCGATGACCGGGCCCTCACCCGCCCAGGGCGCGGGCCCGTCCCCAGCGGGCGGCAGCCACCGGTACAGCCAGTGGGCGATGGCCAGGTGCCCCGCCCACAGCAGCCCGACGGCGGTCCAGGCCGCGTACCGGTGCCCGGCGCCGACGGCGGCCAGGCAGGCGAGGGCCACGCTGAAGAAGACCGGGCCGTACGGGTAGCCGCCCGCCAGATAGCCGAGCGCGACCGCGCAGACCCCGGCCACCACCGCCACCGGGTAGCGGCGGCGCAGGACCAGCAGCAGGGGGCCGAGCAGCAGCAGGACCCGGCCGAGCCAGCCCAGCGGCTCCCGGCCGGGCTGGAGGTGCTCCGCCCAGCCGGTGCCCACTTGTGCGACCACGGCGACCAGCAGCGAGGACCGCCACGGCGGTCCGTCCCTGCTGGTCCGCCGTGACCCGTGCTCCCGCCGCTCCGCCATGCGGCCACGCTAGACGGCCCGGGGGCCCGCCGTCGTCCGCCGGGCGGCGCGGGCGGACGTACTCCCCCCGTAGTACGGGGGTGCGGGGCCACCGGGCCGGGCCGGCCGGTCGGCCGGTCAGCTGTTCAGCCGGTCAGCAGCTGAAGTTGACGAGCCGGAAGCTCGCGTAGTGGTCGGCGGTGTAGTAGTCCTCGTTCGTCTGCTGCCCGGTGATGATCCGGCGCGCGCCGCGCGTCGGGGAGCCCGGGGTGATGACCGTGTACTCGTGGTAGTACCCGGTGGTGTGGCTCGGCAGCAGGTGCTCGCGGTTCTGGAAGACGACGCCGTCCTGGGAGTACGGGAACGGGCCGCCCGCGTCGATGAGGTCGAGGGTGTCGTGGGCCTGGGACGGCAGGGCGGAGTAACAGACCGTACCGACGGCCGTGATGGAGGCGCCCGAGAGGGCCGGGGCGGCTGCGGCGGGCGGAGCGGAGGAGACGGCCGAGGCGGTCGGCGCGACGAGGAGGGCGAGGGACACGGCTGCGGCGCCACCGAGGGCGACCAGGCGCGGGGGGATTCTCATGGGCCCATGGTGACGCGCGTAGAGCTACCACCGTCAATGCCAACTGGCCTCAATTTCCTGCCTGTTAACCCACCCGTCGATCACCGCGGGTCAAGTGTCCCCGGAGTTTCAGCCGGAGGGTGTGGAGACTCTCGGGCCGGGCGGGAGACAGGGGTGCGCGAGGAGGTGCGGGAGGGGTTGCGCAAGGGGGTGCGCAAGGGAGTGCACGAGGGGGTGCACAAGCGTTTACCGTGGGGGTGAACGCTTGTGCACCCCCCCCCACGGGCCCTTGAGGCCGCCGACTGGAGCCATATGCCCGCCGTGCCGCCCGATCCGATACCCGAAGCGGTACCCGTCGCGGTGCCCGGACCGGCAGGCGCACCGGCGGCAGCCGGACCCGCGCCCCGGCTGATCGTGCCCGTCCTCGCCTTCTGCGGCGCGGTCGTCGCCGTCATGCAGACGCTGGTCGTGCCCCTCCTCCCGCACGTCCCGCGGCTGACCGGCTCCACCCCCGGCGCGGCGGGCTGGCTCGTCACGATCACCCTCCTGACCGGCGCGGTCTTCACCCCCGTGCTCGGCCGGGCCGGTGACATGTACGGCAAGCGGCGCGTGCTGCTCGCCTCGCTCGGCGTGCTCACCGCCGGGTCCGTGCTCTGCGCGGTCACCTCCGACATCGGCGTCCTGATCGCGGGCCGCGCCCTCCAGGGCGCCGCCCTCGCCGTCATCCCCCTCGGCATCAGCATCATCCGCGACGAACTCCCGCCCGAGCGGATCCTGCCGTCCATCGCCCTCATGAGCTCCACGCTCGGCATCGGCGCCGCGATCGGCCTGCCCGTGGCCGCCGTCGTCGTCGAGAACTTCGACTGGCACACCATGTTCTGGGCCTCCGCCGCCCTCGGCGCCCTCGACCTGGTCCTCGTGCTGTGGATCGTGCCGGAATCCCCCCTGCGCACCCCCGGCCGCTTCGACGTCCTCGGCACCCTCGGCCTCGCCGCCACCCTCGTGGGACTGCTGCTCGCGATCACCCAGGGCGCCGACTGGGGCTGGACCTCGGCGCGCACGCTCGGGCTGCTCGGCGGGTCCCTGCTCATCGCACTCCTGTGGGGCCGCTACGAACTGCGCACCGCCTCCCCGATGGTGGACCTGCGCGTCTCGGCCCGCCCGGCGGTGCTTCTGACGAACATCGCGGGTCTGCTCATCGGCTTCGCCTTCTACGCGAACTCGCTGGTGACCGCCCAGATGGTGCAGGAGCCGACGAGCACGGGCTACGGGCTCGGCGCCTCCATCGTGGTCAGCGGGCTGTGCCTGCTGCCGGGCGGCCTGTCCATGGTGGCGCTCTCCCCGGTCTCGGCGCGGCTGTCCGCCGCGTACGGTCCCCGGACGGCCCTCGCCCTCGCCGCCGCGGTCATGGCCCTCGGGTACGTCGTCCGCTTCTTCACCAGCCACAGCCTCTGGCTGATCGTGGCGGGCGCCACCGTGGTCTCCTCCGGCACCGCCATCGCCTACTCGGCCCTCCCCGCGCTCGTCATGCGGGCCGTGCCGGTGACCGAGACCGGCGCGGCGAACGGGCTGAACACCCTGATGCGGTCGGTGGGGCAGGCCTGCTGCAGCGCGGTGGTGGCCGCCGTGCTGGCACACGTCACCTTCACGGTCGGCGGGCGCAGCGCGCCCACCCTGCACGCCTACCTGCTGATCTTCCTCATCGCGGCCGGAGCGGCGCTCGCCGCTCTGGTCGTGACCCTCTTCCTGCCGACGGCGCGGCCCGCGGGCCCGGCGGGTACCGTCGCCATGACGAAGCCCCCGTGCGCTGCCCCGGAGACCGCATGAACGCGACCGAGGACCCCGCCCCGGCGGCCGACGCGGACGCCGACGCGTACGCGGACGCCGGGAGCGGATCCCCCGTCGGCCCCGAGGCGGGGACCGGCCGTGACGCCATCGTGCGCGCCGCCCGCCGCGCCTTCACCCTGCGCCCCTACGCCGAGGTCACCCTGCGCGGCATCGCCGCCGCCGCGGGGGTGAGCCCGTCCCTGATCGTGAAGCGGTTCGGGAGCAAGGAGCGCCTGTTCAACACGGTCGCCGACTTCGGCCCGGCCGCGGACGCCCTGTTCGCGGCGGCCCCGGACGCGCTCGGCCGACACCTCGTCCTGACCATGGTCCGGCTGCGCGACGAGCTGCGCGGTGACCCGCTGCTGCGGGTGGTCTTCTCCCTCGGCAACGAGGACGAGCGCACCCTGCTGCGCGAGCGCTTCCGCGCGCAGGTCACCGGCCGGCTGGCCGACTCCCTGACCGGCCCGGACCGGGAGCTGCGCGCCGAGCTGATCGCGGGTCAGCTGCTGGGGCTGGGTGCCACCCTGAGCCTGCACCGGCCCGATGGCGCGGGAACCCGTACGCCGCCGGAGCGGCTCGCGGAGCTGTACGCCCCCGGGCTCCAGCGGCTGGTCGACGGCGAGGACTGAGCCGCCCCGCGCCGCCTCCTCTTCCTCCTCGAATTCCTACTCGAACCGGCTGGGGTCACCCGCGCCGCGGCGGACGATCTCGGCCTCGCCGCTGGAGAAGTCGATGACCGTGGTCGGCAGGGTCCCGCACTCGCCCGAGTCGACGACGATGTCGAGGACGTGGTCGAGGCGGTCCTTGATCTCCCAGCCCTGGGTCATCGGTTCGGGCTCGTCGGGCAGGAGGAGCGTGCTCGACAGCAGCGGTTCGCCGAGTTCGGCGAGCAGTGCCTGGGTGACGACGTGGTCGGGGATGCGCACGCCGACCGTCTTCTTCTTGGGATGCTGGAGCTGGCGCGGCACCTCCCTCGTCGCGGGCAGGATGAAGGTGTAGCTGCCGGGGGTGGCCGCCTTGATCGCGCGGAAGACGTCGTTGTCGACGTGGACGAACTGGCCCAGCTGCGCGAAGTTCTGGCACACCAGAGTGAAGTGGTGACGGTCGTCGAGATCGCGGATCGAGCGGATCCGGCGGACGCCGTCCTGATTGCCCAGCTGGCAGCCCAACGCGTAACAGGAGTCCGTGGGGTACGCGACGAGCGAGCCCCCGCGGATGCTGTCGGCGATGCTGCCGATGGTGCGCTGCTGGGGGTTTTCGGGGTGCACATCGAAATACTTCGCCATCCGCCGAGCGTACGTGATCAGGAGCGCCCGCACGCGGGCGCGGGCGGGCGACCGCCCGTTCGGGTAACCCGGGCCGATCGGGGGCGACCCGCGTAATCGAGCAGGTGTTCGGATAGCGCGGTATGCTGGCACCATGCACGCCCTCCAGGGATCCCTCTTCGACCAGAGCGACGAAACGGCGCTCGGCCCGCTCCGCGGCCTGCGGCGGACCGCGCTGGGAGCCGGGGCCTGGGCCGACCACCTGCCCGGCTGGCTGACCGGGGCGGACGCCCTGTTCGAACGGCTGGCCGCCGACGTGGCGTGGCAGGCCGAGCGGCGGCAGATGTACGACCGCGAGGTGGAGGTGCCCCGCCTGCTCGCCTATTACGGGGCCGACGCCCCCTTGCCGCACCCCGTCCTCACCGCCGCCCGGGCCGCGCTGACCCGGCACTACGCCGCCGAGCTGGGCGAGCCCTTCGTCACCGCCGGGCTGTGCCTCTACCGCGACGGCCGGGACAGCGTCGCCTGGCACGGGGACCGCACCGGGCGCTCCGCCACCGAGGACACCATGGTCGCGATCGTCTCCGTCGGGGACCCGCGGGACCTGGTCATCCGCCCGCGCGGGGGTGGCCCGACCCTGCTGCGGCTGCCGCTCGGGCACGGCGACCTCGTGGTGATGGGCGGCTCCTGCCAGCGGACGATGGAGCACGCGATCCCCAAGACCGCCCGCGCCGTCGGCCCCCGGATCAGCGTCCAGTTCCGTACCCGGGGGGTGAGGTGAGGCGCGGCGGCGCGCCCACCGACGCTCGTCGGGTGGGCGCGCCGCCGCGGTCCCGCCGGGGAACCCGGCAGGGCGCCGGTCAGTGGTGGCGGCTCTCCCGGACCAGGGCCGGGACGAAGCGGGACGCGTCGATGGTGCCGATGCCGGTCGCCATGTCGTAGCCGTTCACCGCCGTGTAGCCGGTGACGCCCGCGTACGTGTTGTTCGTACCGTCGTTGACGTCCACCAGGCCGCCCGAGGGCTTGTACCCCTCGTGCTTGTACAGCGCGTACAGGGCGTCGTTGAAGTCGCCGATCCGCCGGCCCGCCGCCTGGTCGGCCAGGGCGACGATGCCGGAGAACAGCGGGGCGGCCTCGCTGGTGCCGCCGTAGACGTCCCAGCCGACCGCGGTCGGGTCGAAGCTGGAGTACACCCAGGCCCCGCCGTTGACGGCCGCCGCCATCGAGATGTCGGGGGTGCCGCGGCGGTTCCCGACCGTGCCGCGCACGCCGTTCTGGAAGTCCGGCCGGTCGAACACGTGCGACTGGCCGCCGCCGCCCGCGCCGAAGTCGTTGTAGACGCTCTCCGGGCTGAGCCGGTTGCCCTGGTCGTCGAGGTGCAGCTGGGTCCCGCCGATGGAGGTGACCAGCGGGTCCGACGAGGGCCAGGAGTTGACCCGCATCGGGTAGGTGCCGCTGCCGTCCGCGGTGCTGTCCGTCGCGCCGCCGTCACCGGAGGACGCGAGGACCGTCACGTCGTGGGCGGCCGCGTCCTTGAACGCGTACCGCAGGTTCTTCAGGCTGGAGAAGTCGCCCTGGTCGAAGCCCGGGAAGGTGTTCTCGGTGGCGCCGAAGCTCTGCGTGATGACGTCGCCGATGCCCCGGTCGATCAGCGCCTTCTCGGCGGACATCATCTCCGGGAAGCCTGTGACCCCCTCGGTCTCCGCGACCGCCGTCTCCACCAGCACGATCTTCGCGTCCGGCGCCATCGCGTGCGCCATCTCCACGTCGAGCGTGGACTCGCCCGCCCAGCCGGTCATGTCGGCGTTCTTCGGGTCCCACGGCGGCACCTTGCCCCACTTGACCACCTCGACCCGGCTGCTCGGTATGCCGAACTGCTTGCTGTAGACGTCGAGGTCGTGCTGGATCGTCGGCGAACCGAACGAGTCCACGATCACGATCGTCCGGCCCTTGCCGGTGATGCCCGCCTGGTAGAGCGGGGCGAGGTGGTACGCCTGGCGGTACTGCAAGGGGCCGTAGCAGGCGATCTTCCACTGCGCCTGACACTGCTCCGTGGTCATCGGGCTGCCGACGGCGCGGATCAGCTGGTGCCCGGCGATCGCGGGAACGGGCTTGACGCTCACGGAGGTTGAGGGAGCGCCGGCCTGAGCGGCGGCGGTGAGCGGGGTGGTGACCAGCGCGGCGGCTGCCAGGGCGGTGGCCCCGGCCAGCGCGACCGCTGCGCGGGACCGGGTGTGGGGAGTGCGCATGAGTGCTCCTCGGATGGAGTGACGCCGCACGGGACGGCTGCCGTGATCACATCGGGAGGTCATGCACAGGACAACCAGGTTTGTCGCTTGATGCCGAATGCTTTGCTTGGCGAGCTGTTCTTTGACGCTTCGCGGCAGAAGCCCGCCACAATCTTGGCCAGAGCCATACGCGCGGGGGTGGCCAACAGGGCGCGGCGCGCGGGAGCGTCCAACGGGTGGAAGGCTCCGCCGCCGCGACGCCGGTCCGGGCAGGATCTCCTTCGTGAGCACACCGTCGTGAACACATGCTCATGAACACACCGTCGTACGGACCCGAGGCGCCGTACGGACACCCGCACCGGAGAGGCCCCCGTGACGATCGCCGACATCCCAGGCTCCAAGTCCATCACCGCGAGGGCGCTGTTCCTCGCGGCGGCCGCGGAAGGGACCACCACCCTGCTGCGCCCGCTGCACTCGGACGACACCGAGGGCTTCGCGGAGGGACTGACCGCCCTGGGCTACCGCGTCACCCGGCAGGCGGCGGCCTGGACGATCGAGGGGCGCCCGGAGGGGCCGGCCGCCGCCGAAGCGGAGGTGTACTGCCGCGACGGCGCGACCACCGCCCGGTTCCTGCCCACGCTCGTGGCCGCCGCGGCCCGCGGCACGTACCGGTTCGACGCCTCCGCCCAGATGCGCCGCCGCCCCGTGGCCCCCCTCACCCGGGCGCTGCGGGCCCTGGGGGTCGACGTACGGCACGACGACATCGAGGGCCACCACCCCCTGACCGTCACCGCGCACGGGGTCAAGGGCGGCGAACTCACCCTGGACGCCGGGGAGTCGTCGCAGTACCTCACCGCCCTGCTGATGCTGGGCCCGCTGACGGCGGAGGGACTGCGGATCACGGTCACCCGGCTGGTCTCGGAGCCGTACGTCGACATCACCACCACCATGATGCGCGCCTTCGGGGTGGAGGTGGGCCGCCGGGACACCCCGGAGGGCAGGGTCTACACCGTCCCGCCCGGCGGGTACCGCGCCGCCGCCTACCCGGTCGAACCGGACGCCTCGACCGCGACGTACTTCTTCGCGGCGGCCGCGCTCACGGGCCGCGAGGTCACCGTTCCCGGCCTGGGCCACGGCGCCCTCCAGGGAGACCTGCGGTTCGTCGAGGTCCTGGAACGCATGGGGGCCACCGTGCGGACGGATGGCGACCGTACGACCGTGACCGGCGCCGCCGCCGGGCAACTCCGCGGCCTGACCGTCAACATGCGCGACATCTCCGACACGATGCCCACGCTGGCGGCCATCGCGCCCTTCGCGTCGGGGCCCGTACGCATCGAGGACGTGTACAACACCCGCGTCAAGGAGTGCGACCGGCTGGAGGCCTGCGCGCAGAACCTGCGGCGCCTGGGGATCGAGGTCGCCACCGGACGGGACTGGATCGAGATCACCCCGGGCGTCCCGAGCCCCGCCGAGATCGCCACCCACGGCGACCACCGGATGGTGATGTCCTTCGCCGTGACCTCGCTGCGCACGCCCGGCATCACCTTCGACGACCCCGGCTGCGTCCGCAAGACCTTCCCCGGCTTCCACGCCGCCTTCGCGGCGCTGCGCGAGGAGCTCCTGCCCGCGTAGGGCCGTGCCGGTCTCATGGCGTCCGGGATATTCAACGGCGGCTCGAATGATCGTGTGGCAAGATCGCGGCGTGATACGACTAACTGACTTCATCGTCGACTGCCCGGACACGATGAAGCTGGCAGCCTTCTACTCGGAGGTGCTGGGGCTCCCGGTCAAGGACGACAGCAACGAGCACTGGGCCGGCATCCGGTTCGGCCAGCTCGAACTCGCCTTCAACCGGGTGGACGACTACCGCGCCCCGCAGTGGCCCGACAGCGAGCACCCCAAGCAGTTCCACCTCGACTTCGAGGTCGATGACATCGCGGCCGAACAGGACCGCGTCCTGGCTCTCGGCGCGACCCTGCAGCGGGAGCACATCGACCCCGAGGGCTACGGCTTCAGCGTGTACACCGACCCCGTCGGCCACCCCTTCTGCCTCTGCCGCAACAAGGGTGTCATCTGGACCGATCAGGGCCTCATCTGGCCCACGCGCGACGAGAGCTGAAGTACCGACGGGCCGGACCAGGTGATGCCCCGGTCCGGCCCGTCGTCCGTCGGTCGTGTCGATGGCCACGACCGTGTGCAGCTGGTCGCCGCGGTCTGGGGAAGGGACGGCGGGTCGGACGTCGGGAACACGCACTACGTGATCACGAACCCCGGGGCCGGGAGGTCGCGGTGGAAGGTCAGGCGGTCCCAGGTGGGATAGGCGAGGTCGGTGACCGCCAGCAGTCGTCCGGTGGTGTCGTGCAGGGTGCGGCGCACGGTCAGCCCGCAGGCCGGGTGGGCCGCCGGGGCGCCGGCCGAGGGGCCGGTCCGGGCCGACGGGTGCGTGGTGCGGGTCATGGTGATCGTCTCGGCCGTCCGGGCGGTGGCCGCGGTGTGTTCCAGCCACCGGTGCAGGGGCCGCAGGTCCTCGTCGCGGACCGCGATGGCGTCGCGGTCGCGGTAGCCCGCCAGTTCGGGGGTCCCGGCCACGGTGGCCGGGCAGAGGTACGTCACGGCGTGGTGCAGGATCCCGCCCCCGGGGCCGAGCGCGCGGTGGTGGTGGACCAGGGTGCGTTCCCCGCCGCGCAGGGAGAGCACGGCGGCGATCGAGGGCGCCACGGTGACGTGGGTCAGCCAGTTGTGGCTGCGGGCCGCCGACGCGGCAGGGCCCGCGGGAGACATGCGCGGCGTCGCGCCGGCGTCGCCGGCGCCGGACGGTCCCGTCCGCACCGGCCGGGTGCCGCGGCGGCCGGTCACGATGAGGCCGTCCTCGCGCAGGTGCTGGAGGGCGGCCCGGACGGTCTGCCGGTTGACCTGGTAGCGGGCGGCCAGGACGCGCTCGGAGGGCAGCGTGGCGCCGGGAGCGCCGTCGGCGGTGCGCTCCAGTTCCTGCCGCAGCGCTGCCGCGATCCGCTGGTACTTGGGCATGACGGCGGGGCCGTCACCCCGCGAAGGGGAGGGCATGGCTTCTCCTCGGACGGGTGGTCAAGGACTGCGCGGTCTGCTGAACCAACGTAGCAGTGGTCTATACCTTTCGGTGAGTAGGTGTCCGGCAACCGAACGGGTTTGGCCGGATCGGACCCCGGCCCCGGCCGCCCCAGGGGTAGCGTGGAACCCGTTTCCGGCCCGGGGGGAGGGGTGTTGGACGGATCTCACGACCCGGTGGTGGAGTTCGGCGCGTTCTACCGCGCGCTGACCGCGCCGCTGGTCGCGCTCCTCCTCGCGCGGGGCGCCGGCCCGCTCGAGGCGGTGTGCCTCGCGCAGGACACGATGGCCGCGGCCCGGGCCCGGGTGGCGGCCGACGGGGCACCGGCGGCCGAGAGCGGTCATCGCGACCGGGCCCGGGAGTTGCGGGCCTGGACCCACCGGGTCGCTCTCGGCGGACTGGAGCGGCGGACCGCCCCGGTCCCGGCCGACGCCGTGGGGCCGGCCGCGCCGCTGCTGCCCTCCGGGGCGCGGGCGCTGCCCGTGTGCGGCGCGTGGGAGACGGTCGCCGAGCGGCTGGCCGCTCTGGGACCCCGCCCGCGCCGGGTGATCGCGCTGACCGCGGTCTCGTACGCCCCGGGCGGGATCGGCTACGAACTGCTCCTGCCGGCGAGCAAGGTCCACCGGACCCTGCGCTCCGTGGGGCGCCTGCTCGGCGAGCCCACCGAGGACGCGCTGACCGCCCGGCTCACCGCCACCCTGGACGAGCTGGCCGCCGTCCTCGCGGGCGCGCTGGACCTGGAGGCGGGGCTGGCCGGGCTCGACGCCGGGGGAGAGGGGGAGCGCGGCCCGTACGCCGGCTTCGCGCGGGCCTTCCCGGGGGCCTGGGCGGTCGACCCGCGGCTCCCGGTCCCGCCCGGCGCGGCCCCCGTGCCGCCCGCCCCCGCGCTCGGCCCCGGCCACGGACCGGGGGCCCCGCTGCGCGGCTACGCCGCCGAGTTGGCCGGGCGCGACGAAGGCCACCGGGCCCGTGTGCGCGCGTACGTCCCCCGGGCCGAGCTGGCCGCGGCGCGCCTCGGCGCCCTGTTCGCCTTCCACACCGACCGGTTCCGCAAGGACGCCGAGGCATCGTGGTACCGGGACTCCGGGGTCGACTTCCCGGCGGCCGACGCCCGGGCGTACGCCGCCGCGCTGGCCCGGGACGTCAGCCGGGCGAGCGCCGTCTTCGAGGCCGTGTGCGGCCCGGCCGGTGACGCTCCGCGCCGCGCGGACAACCTCGCGTCCTGGCTGGAGCGCGACGAGCCCTCGTCGGTCGAGGTCTCGTACGAGGGCATCGAACTGTCCCTCGCCCTGGGCCGGTTGCGCGCCTCGGCGCTGAGCCGGGCCCTGCGCGCCGCTTACACCGTGTCCGCCTCCGGCGCGCTCGCCGACGGCGGTCTGCACCGCGCGCTGGCGCCGGCCGAGACGGCGGCCCGGGGAGCGATCGGCCGGCTGCGGGCACTCGGCGCGGACCTCTCGCGCGCCGAATCGACCCTGCCCGACGGCTACTACGTCGACATGACCCGGGACTTCGCCGCCGACGAGGCACTCAACCGCGACCTGATCCACGGGGTGGAGGAGCTCGAACGCGCCCTCGCCGACGGCCCCCTCACCGGCTGAGCCGCGCCGCGGGGGCCGGACGTAAGGTGGGCGCCATGCCACAGGACACAGGGGACACAGGGGACGCAGGGGACACAGGGGACGCAGGAGTCGCCGAGGCCGCGGCGGCCACCGGCCCGGCGCGGGACACGGCTCCGGACGGAGTCGACACGGCCCGCGTCGTGTACGGATGCATGGCTCTCGGCGGCAGCTGGGGCACCGACCCGTACGGACCCGCGGACATCGACGAGGCCGAGGCGGTGATCGAAGCGGCCCTGGAGAGCGGGATCAGCGTGTTCGACCACGCCGACATCTACCGGCACGGGAAGGCGGAAGCCGTCTTCGGCGAGGTGCTGAGCCGCACACCGGGCCTGCGCGAACGCGTCACGCTGCAGACCAAATGCGGCATCCGGCTGGCCGACGGAGACCGGCCCGGCCACTACGACCTGCGCGGTACGGCCATCCTCCAGCGCGTCGAGGAGAGCCTCGGCCGCCTGCGCACCGACGTCATCGACGTCCTGCTCCTGCACCGCCCCGACCCCCTGGCCGATCCGCGGCACGTCGCCGCCGCGCTCACCTCGCTCCGGCGGCAGGGCCTGGTCCGCGCCTTCGGCGTGTCGAACATGAACGCGGCCCAGATCGCCGGGCTCCAGGACCACCTCGACTTCCCGCTCGTCGTCAACCAGCTGGAGATGAGCCTGGACCGGCGCGACTGGGTGGAGGACGGAGTCCTCGTCAACACCGCGGCCGCCGCCGCGAACGGCTTCCCCACCGGAACCCTCGAATACTGCGCGGCCCACGACGTCCGCCTGCAGGCCTGGGGCGCCCTGGCCCAGGGCCGCTTCACCGGGCGGGAGGAGACCGAGGAGCAGCGCGCGACGGCGCGCCTGGTGCGCTCGCTCGCCGAGGCGAAGGGCACCACACCGGAGACCATCGTCCTCTGGTGGCTGCAACGCCACCCGGCCCGGATCGCCCCCGTCGTCGGAACCGGCCGCCCCGAGCGGATCCACGCCTGCCGCGACGCCGCGCGGCGGGACCCGGACCTCACCCACGACGAGTGGTACGCCCTCTGGCTCACCGCGCGCGGCGCCCCGCTCCCGTAGGCCGTCGGCCTACGGCGAGGTCTGCGCGGCGGTGAGGCCGCTCTCGCCGCCCCAGGTGAAGGTGAGGCCGCCCGCCCGGGCGGCGTGTTCGAGCTGGCTCTGCAGGACGCTCATGGCGATGCTGGCGGCCTGGAGGCCGTCCACGCCGTGGATCTCGTAGACGGCCGAATCGTCCAGGCCCTCGATCCGGCAGGGGCAGATCCAGTCCCCGTCCGGGTCGCCGTCCGGGCGCGGCGTCCCGAGCTGGAGGGAGACGGTGAAGGACGCGCCGCTCTCCGGTGCCGCCTCGAGCGTGCGGTACGCGATGACGGGACCGAGGGTGTCGCTGTCGGGCATGGTCGCTCCTGTGATCCTCCTCCGGGTCGTCGGCTCGCGGAGCCCGGAGGTATGTCTGCGGTTGCTCGCCGGAGGCATGGGCAGGGGGCCGTGGCCACCCATGCCGACGACCGTACTCCAGAAAAGCGGAATATCTGGTTCCCCCAGCCGGGCCTGTCGTCGAAGTCCCACGTCAGACGGCCCGCACGGGTCGGCGTGTCCGGACGGCCGCGCCGCGGCCCGCGCGGCCGGGGCCCCTCGCCAAATCCGCTTGCCCGGCCCCGGGGCCGGTGACAGGGTTCCGGGATGCCCACCTTCTGCGCGTCCGACGGAACCCGGCTGGCCTACCACGTGTCCGGCGACGGCCCGCCGCTGATCTGTCTGCCCGGCGGGCCGATGGAGGACTCCGCGTACCTCGGCGACCTCGGCGGGCTGGCCGCGCACCGGCGGCTGATCGTGCTGGACCTGCGCGGCACCGGGCGGTCGGCCCGGCCACGGGACGACGGCTCCTACCGCTGCGACCGGCTCGTCGACGACGTCGACGCCCTGCGCGAGCACCTCGGCCTCGGGCGCGTCGACCTGCTCGCGCACTCGGCGGGCACGAACCTGGCGGTGCTGTACGCCGCGCGGCATCCGGAGCGCGTCGCCAGGCTCGCGCTGATCACCCCCAGCGTCACGGCGGTCGGGATCCCGGTCACCGGCGACGCCCGGCGCGCGACGGCGCTGCTGCGCAAGGACGAACCCTGGTTCCCCGAGGCGTTCGAAGCCCTCGAAGCGATCGTCGCGGGCCGGCCCGGCGCCGACGCCTGGCAGGCCATCGCACCCTTCTGGTACGGCCGTTGGGACGAGACGGCCCGGGCCCATCAACGGGCGGCGGACGGCCGGCGCAACGCCGAGGCCGCGGCCGCGTTCGGCGCCGAGGGCGCCTTCGACCCCGAAGCCACCCGCCCCGCGCTCGCCCGGCACGCGGCGCCCGTCCTCGTGCTCGCCGGCGAGCTCGACCTGAACTCGCCGCCCGGCGCGATGGCCGAGGTCGCCGACCTCTTCCCGGACGCCCGGCTCGTCGTGCAGTCCGGCGCCGGACACTACCCGTGGCTGGACGACCCCGCGAGGTTCGTGGCGGCCACGTCGGCGTTCCTGGGATGACCGACGCCCCCACCCGGTGACCGGCCACCTCGACCGCCCAGCTCATCCGGCCACCACGCCCGGCCACGCCGTGGCGGTCCCGGCGCGCGGGTGGCGGTGCCGACAACCGTCACCCGCGCGGTTCCACCGGGCCGGGCGTCGGCGCCGGAGTGAGGACACACTCCCCGCCCGCCCGTCCCGCGGCGCGTCCCACGACGGTCGCACCGCGCCCCTTGCTTCGGGGGCGGCGCCCCGCCCGGATGGCCGACGGCGGCTCTTTCCCCCGAAGGGGTGAGCCGACGGGTGAGCCGCCGGGATGTCCCGGCGGCCCCCGCGGCTCAGGGAGTCCGCTCCGCCGGGCCCATCGACTGGCCGCCGATCCCCGCGGCCCCGGCGAGCTGCTCCCGCCACCAGGACTCCACGTCACCCTCGCTCATCGCGGCCCAGTCGGGCGTCCGCTCCACCTGGGCCCGGCCGAGCCTGCGGGCCAGCGCGACCATCTGCCGGCCCGCCGGGCCGCGAGCCTCCTCGTACCCCCGCAGCAGCCCCTCCCAGGAGCCGGACGCGCGCCACGCGGCCTCGAAGGCGCTGGCGTCCTGCAGGGCCTTCGCGGCTCCGCTGGTGTTGTGCGGCCGGACCACGGTGGCGGCGTCACCGCCGAGCAGGAACCGCCCCGCCGTGGTCCGGGGGGTCTCCAGGTCGTAGATGGGCTGGACGAAGGTGTCCTCGGGCTCCGTCAGCGAGAGCACGGCGGCCCAGTACGGCGGGAACTCCTCGGCGAGCAACGCCGCGAGATGCGCGGCCAGTTCCGCGCTCAGCCGCCCGGCCGGGAAGCTCGTCGGATCATCGAGCCGCAGCCCGAGCCCGTCCCGCGGCGGGGTGGCGTACAGCACCCAGTTCACCCGGGGCCCGTCCGGCCCCGGGATCCGGTAGACCACACAACTCCCGCCGGGGAAACAGACGGTGGTGACCGCGTCGTCCCACGCCCCGCCCGACGGATCCAGCGCCGCCGCCCCGCGGGCGTCGAGATTGCCCCGCCAGCAGACGTAACCCGCGTAGTGCGGACGGGATTCGGGACAGACCGTCCGGCGCACGACCGAGCGGTATCCGTCGGCGCCGACGGCCAGGTCGAAGCGCTCGACCCCGCCGTGCCCGAAGCGCACCTCGGCCCGCTCGCCGCTCCGGGCGACCGCCGTCACCGACTCGCCCTGCCGGTAGTCCACGGCGGCGGGCATCCCGTCCCGCAACCCGCGCCACAGCAAACCCCAGTGGTACGAGTGGAAGGGGAAGGGCTGCTCCCAGATCACCCGCCCGGACACGGACGGGGAGGCGGAAGGCGACGGGGAGGCGGAAGACGACGAGGACGCCGCGCGGGACGGGTCCCGGACCACCCACCGGCGCCGCGTCAGCCGGTGCGCGGCGATCCCGGCGGGCAGCGCCCCGGTGGCCGTCAGCTCGGCGGCCCGTTCGTCGTGGACGCACAGTCCCAGCCCGCGGTCCTGGAGCCGCCCAAGGGTCCGCTCCAGGACCACCACCTCACCCGCGCCCGCCCGCACGGCCGCCGAGGCGAACGCACAGCCCGCGATGCTCCCGCCGATGACCGCGACCGCAGCGCCGCCTCGCATAACCGCTCCTTCCAGGAAGTGCACCGGAGGCTGACCCTGCCCACCGGACCGCGGCCCCACGCCTGCCGGCCGGATCAGGCGTGCAGGACGCCCGTACCCAGCAGGCCGAACAGCAGCAGGCCGATGACCACGCGGTAGGCCACGAAGGCGTTGAACGAGTGCTTGGCGACGAACTTCAGCAGCCAGGCGATGGAGGCGTACGCGACCACGAAGGACACCAGTGTCCCCACCGCGAGCGGGGCGGCGCTCACTCCGGCGCCGACCGCGTCCTTGAGCTCATACAGACCCGCGCCGGTGAGGGCCGGGATGCCGAGGAAGAACGACAGGCGCGTCGCCGCGACCCGCTCGAGGTCGAGGATCAGACCGGTCGACATGGTCGCGCCGGAACGCGAGAAACCGGGGAAGAGCAGCGCGAGGATCTGCGAGGAACCCACGAGCATCGCGTCCTTGAGCGAGGTGTCGTCCTCGCCGCGCTTGTTCCGGCCCATCTGGTCCGCCACCCACATCAGGCCACTGCCGACGATCAGGGATCCGGCCACCACCCACAGCGAGGCCAACGTCCCCTCGATCAGGGGCTTGGCGGCGAGCCCGACGACCACGATCGGGATCGTGGCGTAGATGACCCACCAGGCGAACTTGTAGTCGTGGTGGTAACGCTCCTCCTTGTTCCGCAGGCCCCGCCCCCACGCGGAGACGATCCGCACGATGTCCTTGAAGAAGTACACGAGCACCGCGGCGATGGCGCCCACCTGGATGACGGCCGTGAACGCGACCACGCTCTTGTCGTCGACGGGGATCCCCATCAGACCTTCGGTGATCTTCAAATGTCCGGTGGAGGAGACCGGCAGGAACTCCGTCACTCCTTCGACCACGCCCAGAATCACGGCCTGACCGATGTTGATCGCGCTCACGTACATCACCCTCGAGGTGTCGTTGGAAGGGGCGCGGGCATCAACACCCGCCGCAGTTGTAATACAGGACGTCCCAGTGGCTGCCTTCGTCGGCATAGATGTTGCCCGACCCGGACTGCCACTGCGGCGCACCGTCACCCCGCAGACCGATGTACGCGAAGGTGTTCTTGACGTAGTTCCCGACGCAGGTGCCCTTGGTCAGGTCGATCTTGTACCCGTTCCAGTGCGAGTAGGTGCCGCTCGCGTGGCCCGTCTCCGTCCCGCCGGTGATGTTGAGGGCGCAGCCGCTGGCCCGCTTGAGCACCTGCGCGGCCTGCGCCGTCGCGAGGTTCAGCTGATCGAAGGACGTACAGGTCGCGTTGGTGCGGTCGGAGCAGTTGCCGGAGGACGACCAAGTGATGCCCACCTGCCGGAACATCGACGTCGCCGTCGCGTGGCTGATCTTGGCCGGAGCGGCCTGGGCCTCGGTGGCCGAGGTGAGGACGCCGAAGCCGGGGGCGGTCAGGGCCGCGGAAACGAGGACGAGCACGCTGAGCAGAGGACGTACGCGCACGGTGGTTCCTCCGGTTCGATGAGGCGAGGGGAGGCGATGCGGGTGCGGTGCTGGTGCGGTGCTGGTGCGGTGCGTGTGCGATGTGATGGTGCCCGAGGGGGCTGTACGAGCGCCAGAGCGCGGGGACGCGGATGTGACCCGGTCCGGCCCGGCCCGGGCCCCGGTGCGGCGCCCCGGCGTGTCGGTCGCGGCCCCGCGGGCGGCGGGGCGTGCATGGTGGCCGGGCGGCGGCCGCCGGTCCGGTGGCGCCGGTACAGCAGGGGCGAGGAGGATCCATGAAGGCCACGGAGCTACTGGCCGACGCGTACGGACGAATCCAGGAGGTCGTGCACGAGAGCGTCGAGGGGCTCTCCGCCGACGAACTGGCCGCACGCCTCGACGATCAGGCGAATTCGATCGGCTGGCTGGTGTGGCACCTGACCCGCGTCCAGGACGACCACGTCGCCGAGGTCGCGGAGCTGGAACAGGTGTGGACCGCCGGGGGATGGGCGGACCGGTTCGGCCTGCCGCTGCCCGCCGACGCGACCGGATACGGCCAGACCTCCGAGCAGGTCGGCGCCGTCCTGGTCGGCTCGGACGCGCTGCTGCTCGGGTACTACGACGCCGTGCACCAGCAGACCGTCACCTTCCTGCGCGGCCTCACCGCCGCGGACCTGGAACGGGTGGTCGACGAGCGCTGGGACCCGCCGGTCACCCTCGGGGCCCGCCTGGTCAGCGTGCTGAGCGATGACCTCCAGCACGCCGGACAGGCCGCCTTCGTACGGGGCGTACTGCGCCGCCGCTAGAACCGCCGACCGTGGCGTCCGTACGCCCGGACCCGCGGTGCGGCGGCCTGCGGGCGCGCTGATAGAACTGGGCCTTGACACACGGTCCGTCGCCCAGCGCGGCAGGAGAGGGAGTTTTCCGATGGATGTACGGCACTTCGAGCGGATCACCGCGTTCATCGAGGCGCGCCTCACCCCGCTGTTCGCCGCGGAGACCGGAAGCGACAGCGGATTCGGCATGGACGACACCTCGCGGGCGCTGCGCGCGCTGCGCAACGCCGTGCTGGAGGCCTCCGCGGTCAAGGGGCTCCTGGAGCAGCGCCCGACCGCCGAGCCGGCGGTGCGCCGCGTCATCGACCAGTCGGTCGAGCAGCACTGGGACGTCCTGCGCGGGGTGGCCCGCCAGTGGGAGGACCACCCCGACTTCGTACGGGAGTTCAAGCGCCACGGGTGGGAACTCGACGAGGCGCCCGCCGCCGCACCCGCGGCGGGCTGAACCACCGGCCCGGGCGCACGCACCCGGGCCGGCCGGCGGAGCGGCTCAGTTGTTCTGGGCCGCGTCGCTGTCCGCGTCGGCCGCCGCCTTGTCGGCGTCGTCCAGCTTCTGCTGCATCTCCGCCTGCTTGGCCTTGTCGGCGGACTGCTCCGACGCGGGACGGGCGCTCGTGTCCGGCGCGCAGCCGGTGAGCAGCAGCGCCGTCCCCACGGCCGCCACGGCGAGCGCGGCGGCGGCGCGGCGGCGCACGGTCACTTGGAGTCCTGGGCGGCGCACCAGGTGCTGACGGCCTTGAGGTCGCCCTGACGCTTCTGCAGGGTCGGCAGCAGGGCCTTGCGGGCGGTGAGGCGGTCGTTCAGGTAGGTGTAGATCTCGGTGTGACCCGCGCTCTTGGCGTTGGCGACGCGCTGCTCCAGCCGCGCGACCGAGCCGTTCACGGTCGCGTCGCCGCCGAGGCGGGTGATAGCGGCGTCGATGCGGGTCCTGGTCTTCGGAAGCCGCTTGCAGATCTCCTTGGACCCGTCGCCCTTCGGCGCGGACTTCGCGGTCTTGCCCGGCTTCGCCGGAGCGGTGGTGTCGGCCTGCGCGGGTGCGACGGAGAGCAGCGCCCCGGCCAGCGCCACGGCGCCGATCGCGGCGGCGGTCTTGCGGTTCGCGAGCATGGTGGTATCTCCTCGAGTGCGTGCGTACAACGGCCGGCTCATGGGCGGTCCAGCCGGACAGGACGCTAGAGGGCGTCTTTGTGGTTTCTTTGTGAGTCCGCGTCCAAGGAGACGGGACGGCTCAGTCGGCCCGGGAGATCCAGTCGCGCCGCGCGGGCAGCGCCGGGGCCGGCGCGTCGCCCGCGAGCGGCAGGCGCACCTCGATCCGGGCGCCTGCGCCACCCGGCGGCGTCCCGATGGCGACGGTGCCGCCGTGCAGCGCCACCTGCTGCGCGACCAGCGTCAGCCCGAGCCCCGACCCGGGACTGCCGGGCCGGTGGTGGAAGCGCCCGAACACCGCTTCGCGCTCCTGCGGCGGGATGCCGGGCCCCTCGTCGTCGACGGTGAGCACGGCGTACGGGCCCTCGGCGCGCAGCCGTACGGTGATCCCCGGCGGCTCGTCCGGCAGGTGCCCGTGGACCACGGCGTTGCCCAGCAGATTGGCGAGCAGGATCATCAGCCCCGCGTCCCAGCCGAAGACGGGCAGCTCCGCGGGGAGCGCGGTGCTCACGCGCGCCCCCGGGTGGCGCCGGGTGATCTCCCCGACCGCCGTGTCCACCAGCTCGGCGAGGTCCAGCCGACCGAAGGCGGACACCTCCACGAGATCGCCGCGGGCGAGCATCCGCAGCGCCGTGAGCAGTTCGAGCAGCCGGGCGTGGTCGCTCTGCAGGTCCCGCACCACCTCGGCCCGTTCGCCGGGGGAGAGGTCGGGGTGCGCGGCCAGGACGTCCAGGTCGGTCCGCATGCTCATCAGCGGTGTGCGCAGTTCGTGCGAGGCGGCGGCGGAGAAGGACCGGGCGGTGTCCAGCGCCTGCGCCGTCCGCGCCGCCTGCTCCTCGTACCGGGCGAGCAGCTGGCCGATGGCGGACGACAGCTCGTCCACCTCGGCGATGTTCACGGGAGCCGTGGTGAAGGCCGCCGCCCCCGCCCGGGGGTCGAGCGCGGCGGCCCGGCGGCTGAGGCGTCGTACGGAGGCGGTGGCGCGCCCGGCGAGGGCGTAGGCGAGCAGGCCCGAGACCGGGGCCGAGAGCAGGGCGACCAGCAGCACCCGCCCGCGCACCGCCGTCAGCTGGGGGTCGGTCGCCGAGGCCGGGGTGAACAGCCAGAGCGTCCCCGGGGCCGGCCCGGCCACGGGGACGGTCAGCACCCGCCAGGCGTGTCCCTTGGCCCGTACGGTGACGGGCCCGTCCGGGGTCGCGTCGGGCAGCCGCGCCGCGTCGGCGGGCTGCGGGCCGCCCGCCAGGACCTCGGTCCCGTCCCCGGACCGGACCAGGATCCCCGCGTCGAGGACGGCGTCGAGCACCCTGCGGTGCTGGTTCTGCTCCACCTTGGGCCGGCGGTTCTTCTCGGCCGTGAGCAGGGTCCGTACGTCGGGCAGCGAGGCGGCGGCCAGGTCCCGCAGCCGGGTGTCCTGCTGGTGGTGCAGGTCGCGGCTGACCAGCCCCAGGACCAGCAGGCCCGCGGCGAGCACCAGCAGCGGCACGATCACGGTCACCGAGAGCGCGATCCGGGTGGCGAGCTTCACGGACCGCTCTCCTCGGGCACGCGCAGGACGAAGCCGACACCGCGGACGGTGTGGATCAGGCGGGGGCGCCCGCCCTCCTCCAGCTTGCGGCGCAGATAGCTGACGAAGGTGTCGACGGCGTCCGTGCGCACCTCGAAGTCGTAGCCCCAGACACGGTCCAGCAGCTGGTCCCGGGTGAGGACGATCCTGGCGTTGCGCACCAGCTGGACCAGCAGCTCGAACTCCCTGCGGGTGAGGTGGATCTCGATGCCGTCCTGGTGCACCTGCCGGGTCGCCTGGTCGATCACCAGCGGGCCGGCCCGCAGCACCTCCGAGGGGGGCCGCTGTGGCCGCCGCCGCAGGATGGCCCCGAGCCGCAGCACCAGTTCCTCCAGCGCGAACGGCTTGACGAGGTAGTCGTCGGCCCCGGCCTGGAGACCGGCGACGCGGTCCGCCAGCTCGTCGAGGGCCGAGAGCATCAGGACGGGCGTCTCGTCCCCCCGGGCCCGCAGCCGGCGGCAGACCTCGGTGCCGGTCAGGCCCGGCATGGACACATCCAGCACCAGGACGTCCGGGGACCGCTCGGCGAACAGGTCGAGGGCGGCGGTCCCGTCCTCGGCGAGCAGCACGGTGAAGCCGCTGAGGCGCAGGCCCCGCTCCAGCGAGCGGCGGATGGCGGCGTCGTCGTCCGCCACCAGCACCACGCCCGCGTGTACGTCCCCGCTCACCCTGCCTCCTCGTACGGCCGCCGTCCGGGCCGGGCCCGACCCTCTCACGGGACGGCGGCCGCCAGGAACCCGGGGGCGGAGGGCGTGGCGACGCACCGCTGCCCCGGGGGGATTCCCGGGGGCAGCGGCGTCGGGGCGGAGCGGCCGGGTTACGGCTGGAGGGTGATCGAGTTGATCGGGCCGAGGTCCTTGATCATCCAGGTCCCGGCGAGCAGGTAGCCCTGACAGCCGGTGCCGTTGTAACCCGTGCAGGTGCGCATGGTGGCGCCCCCGGTCTGGTTGTTGGCGATGTAGTGGTTGCCGTACTGGTTCGAGAGGTTGTGCGCCCCGTAGCTGTAGTAGGTGAGGCTGGGGCTGTCGTTGTTCCACCCGGCGTCCTGCGGGTAGATGCAGACCGCGCCGGACGGGCAGCCGTGCCACGAGCCGGTGGCCGCGGCGGAGGCGCTCGGGGCGGCCGTGGCGGCCAGGCCCAGCGCCAGGGTGCCGGAGGCGGCCAGGACGGCGAGCTTCTTGCGTGCGTTCACTGCGAACTCCTCTGGTGACTCTGATGACTTTGCTGACGAACCGTGTGGTGGGAGGACGGGCGGGTCACTGACAGGTCGGGACGCCGTCCAGCCAGGCCGGCCCCTGGATGTAGATGTTGGTGATCCACGCCTGGTAGTCCGGCAGGTACGACCAGGCGTCGTTGTGGTAGCCCTCGGCGTCCACCCACTGGGCGTGCTTCTGGCAGCTGATGCGGACCCGGGTCGGGCCGGGGAACTTGACGGCCCGCGGGCTCGTCGTGGACGGCTCGGTGTGCGTCCACACGTCCGTGCCCCAGGTGGAGAAGTTGGTGCCCTGGCCCGGTGAGGCGCTGATGCGCACCGCCCCGTTGTAGTCCCCGCCCGTCGTCAGGTTGCTGACCATCACGTGGGTGCCGGACTGCTTGGCCTGGACCATCTTTCCGGCGCCGAGGTAGAGGGCGATGTGGTGTATGGAGTTGTCGCCGCCCCAGGCCAGCAGGTCGCCGGGCAGCAGTGCCCCGGTGCCCTGTGACGCCGGGATGCGGGAGGTGACGCGCGGCGAGTGGTACTGGCTGTTCGCGTTCCCCGCCAGGATGTCCTGCCCGGTGGCCTGGGCGTAGGCGTAGCGGACCAGGCCCGAGCAGTCGAACCCGATGCGTTCCGGGTCGTGTTCGCTGGCCGGGTCGGTGGGGTCGACCTGGCCGTAGGTGGCGCCCGGCTGCGGCCCGTGGCCGCCGCCCCAGGTGTACCAGACGCCGATCTGCGTGCAGGCCGCCCGGACCGCGGCCTCCGCCGCGGCCGAGGCCCCCGTCGCCAGGACCCCGCAGGCGGCTTCGGCCTGCGTGGGGCGGGCCGACACCGCCACCGCCGGCGCGGGCGCCGCCGCCGCGGCGGGCGAGGCGACCGCCCCGGCGGCGCAGACCGCCAGGATGCCCGCGATGACCGCGGACCGCTTCGCTCTCGTGAGGATGGAGCGCATGTGGTTGTTCCCCCGTTTCGTCGTACCGCCGCAGGCGTGGTGGACCGAATGCGGTCACCGGCTGCGGTGGTTCGAGACTGGGGCGCGGCCGGGGCCCCTGTCGAGGCGCCACGCGTCGCCCGTGCAGGTGGGAAACGGGAAACCCCCGGGAAACGCCCCCGGGACGGCCGGGCCCGGGCCGCCCGCACGGCCGGTGCCCCGCGGCCGGCGCCCCGGGGGCCCCAACGGCCGCTCAGCGCCGGGCCGGACAGACGCGCTGGTACGGCTCGTCGGGCAGCAGCCGGGCCCACCGCGCGCTCCCGGTGTCACCCACCAGCCGGCACACCTCGGCCCCGCGCTCCGCGACGTCCGTGTTCCACAGCCGGACGGTCCCGTCGTTGCTGCTGCTCGCCAGCGTGCCCGGGAGCACGGGGTCGAAGACGACCCCCCAGACGGCGCCCGTGTGACCGCTCAGCGTGGCGATCTGCCGGTCGCCCACGGGGTCCCACAGCTTCACGGTCTGATCGCTGCCGCTGCTCGCCAGCACCGCGCCGTCCGGGCTGAACGCCACCGCGCGCACCGAGCCGTTGTGCCCCGCGAGGGTGCCGGCCGCCGTCCGGCGGACCAGGTCCCAGAGCCGGACGGTGCCGTCGTTGCCCCCGCTGGCCAGGGTGCGCCCGTCCGGGGCGAAGGCGATCCCGCGCACCGACCCGGTGTGGCCACGGAGCACCGAGCGCTCCGGGTGCCCGGGATCCCTCGCGTCCCACAGCCGCACCGTCAGGTCGTCGCTCCCGGTGGCGAGGGTCCGCCCGTCCGGGCTGAAGGCGACGGCGTTGACGAAGTCCTGGTGCCCTTCGAGGAGGTCCTCGCGCCGCCCGGAGCCCACGTCCCACAGCGCGACCGTGCGGTCGGCGCTGGCGGAGGCGAGCGTCCGGCCGTCCGGGGCGAAGGCGAGGGCGAAGACGGAACCGGTGTGCCCGGTGAGGGTCCCGGACGGCTTCCCCGTCGCCGTCTCCCACAGTCTGACCGTACGATCGGCGCCCGCCGCGGCCACCAGTCGCCCGTCGGGGGAGAACGCCACGGCGAACGCGGAACCACCGAGCCCGGTCAGGGTGTTGACCAGGCGGCGGTGGGCGGTGTCCCAGATGCGTACGGTGCCGTCCGCCGCGGCGGCGGCCAGCAGGCGCCCGTCCGGGGAGTAGGCCGACTGCCACGACTCGGCGAACGGCCGCGCGGCGAGGGCGGAGCGGCCGGGGTCCCACAGCACCACGGACTGGTCGAACCCGCCGGTCGCCAGCTGCTCCCCGGGCCCGGCGGCGATGGCCTGCACGTAGTCCGTGTGCCCCGACAGGGTGGTGATCACCTTGCGCGTGACCGGGTCCCAGAGCTTCACCGTGCCGTCGCCGCTGGCGCTGACGAGGGTGTCACCGCCCCGGGTGAACGCCACCGCGTTCACGTCGTCGCCGTGCCCGGTGAGGACGGCACGCACCGTGCCCGCGGGCAGGTCCCACAGGCGGACGGTCCGGTCCGCGCCGCAGGACACGAGCGTGCGGCCGTCCGGGCTGAAGGCGACCCCCAGCACCTGGTCGGTGTGGTCCGCGAGGAGCGCCACCTGCCGCTCCGCGCCGGTGCTCCACAGGCGCACGGTGCGGTCGGCGCCCGCCGAGGCGACGGTGGCGCCGTCCGGGCTGAAGGCGACGCCCATGACCGCGTCCTCGTGCCCGGTCAGGACGGTCCGGACCGTACCGTCGGGCAGGTTCCACAGCCGGACGGTGTGGTCGACGCCGCCGCTGGCCAGCGCGCGGCCGTCCGGGCTGAACGCCACCGAGCGCACCGAACCGTGGTGCCCCGTCAGCGTCGCGGTGATCCGGCGCGCGCCCGCGTCCCACAGCCGTACCGTGCCGTCCGCGCTCGACGTCGCCAGCCGCAGGCCGTCGGGGCTGAAGGCGACCGAGGTCACCGGGCCCGTGTGCCCCCGCAGGATGGCGACGAGGCTGCGGGTGGCGACGTCCCACAACCGGACCGTGGTGTCCGAACTGCCCGAGGCGATCAGCTTGCCGTCGGGGCTGAACGCGACGGAGTTGACCGGCCCCTCGTGCCCCCGCAGCCGCCCCGCGAAGTACTGCGCCTGCGTGCTCAGCAGCGCCCCGCGCGCCTGCGGGGTGCGGGCCGTGCCGTAGGCCCCCGCCGCGAGCAGCATCGACGCCTCCGGCTGCCCGGCGGCGAGCAGACCGGAGCGCACCGCCATCGCCTGGGACTGCGCGGTGCGCCGCTGGTCCACCGCCCGCGCCCGCTGCTGCACGGCCAGGGCCCCGGCGGTCAGCGCCACGGCGAGCAGCCCGGCCAGGGTGACGACCATGGCCCGGCGGACCCGGCTCTGGCGCCGCAGCGCCCGCTCCCGGCGGTCCTCCTCGGCCTCGCAGGCGGCGATGAACTCCCGCTCCTCGGGCCCGAGCCGCGAGCGGTCCGCGGCCCGGGCCGTCCACTCCCGTACGCCCGCCAGCCGCGTCCCCCGGTAGAGCAGGCTGGGGTCGCGGCCGGCCGCCCGCCACTCGGCTCCCGCCTCGGAGAGCTGCTGGCGCATCCGCAGCGAGGCCCGGTCCCGCTCGGTCCACTCGCGCAGCCGCGGCCAGGCGTGCAGCAGCGCCTCGTGGGTGATCTCCACGGTCTCGCCGCCCGCGGTCACGAGCCGCGCCTCGATGAAGGCGTCGAGGGCCCGGCCCCCGGCCCCGGGGTCCGGCAACTGCCGCAGCAGCCGCTCGCGCTCCACCGGTCTGCGGGTCTGGACGGCGCCCTCGGCGATGTGGACCAGGCGCAGGAGCAGCTCGCGCGACATCCGCCGCTCGGCCGGATCGAGGAGGCCGAAGACGGACTCGGCGGTCCGGGCGACCGCGCCGTGGATGCCGCCCGTCATCTCGTACCCCGCGACCGTGAGGGTCGTACCGGCTCGCTGCTGCCAGGTGATGAGCAGGGTGTGGGCGAGCAGCGGCAGCGATCCGGCATTGGCCGCGGAGCCGTCGCCGAGGTCGCGCAGGAGCAGTTCGACCAGGCCGCCCTCCAGGCCGAGGCCGGCCCGGGCGGCGGGACCGGTGATCGCCTCGCGCAGCTGCGCGCCGGACATCGGACCGAGGGCGAACAGCCCGTGGGTGAACACCTCGACGAGTTCCGGGTGATCGAGGCAGTGGCCGCAGAAGTCCGCGCGGATCCCGATCACCACGGCGGTCGTGGCGGCGGCGGTGCCGGTGGCGGTGGCCGCGCTGCCGGACGCGCCCGCGGCACCGGATTCGCCCGGCGCCCCGGCCAGCGCGTGCAGCACCCGGACGAAGGCCCGGCGCTCCCGCTCGTCCTCGCAGAGCGTGAACACCTCCTCGAACTGGTCGACGACGAGCACCAGCCCGGCCTCCCCGCGCGCGGCGGCCGCCGCCTCCAGCAGGGACCGCGGACGCTCGGCCAGCCCCTCCGGGGTGATCTCCGCGGCCGCCGCGCCCAGCACCTCGGCCGCGCAGCGCAGCAGTTCCTTCAGCGGATGGGCGCCCGGCGTGCACACCACCACCGGCCAGTCGCTCGCCCCCGGCACCGGCAGCACCCCGCGCCGCAGCGCCGGCAGCAGGCCCGCTTTGAGGAGCGAGGACTTCCCCGCGCCCGAGGGGGCCACCACGGCCAGCGCGCCGCGCCCGGTCCGCCCGGCCAGCCGGGCCGCCAGCTCCGCCGTGTCACCGTCGCGCCCGAAGAACCACTCGGCGTCCCCGGGCCCGTACGCGGCGAGCCCCCGGTAGGGACAGACCGCGGCGGATCCCTGGGGCGGGCCGCCCGCGCCCGTACGAACGGCCTCCGCACCCGCGGCCCCCGGCGCCGGGCGCTGGGCCGGGACGAGCCGGGCCAGCTCGCCTCCGGCGTCGAGCGCCTCGTCGCAGCGGCGGGCGAGGTCGGGGGTGGGCGGCTTCCCACCGTTCTCGATCTTGCTCAGGTACCCCTTGCTGTAGTGAACGGAGCGGGCAAGAGCCGAGAGCGACATCTTGCGCAGCTGGCGCAGGCGCCGCAGCTCCGCCGCGAATCCATCGGTCGTCCCATCGTCCGTCGGCACGGGGCGTACTTTCCCGCACGGGAGGGACGTACGCCTCGGCGGGAGGAGTTCCTCCGGTTGTCCGCATGCCCGCCCGGCCGCGGGGGTCCGCGCGCCGCCGCTACGCGTAGGGGTCGAAGGGGATGGGCGGTTTGGCGGCGTTCAGGGCGTCGCCGAAGCGGCCGTCGGTGATCTTGATGGTGGCCGAGCCGAAGTCGGCGTTCATCAGCTTGTCGCGCAGACCGGCCGGATAGCCGTTCCAGCCGACCAGGCGCGGGTAGAACCAGGCGCCGGTGTGGTTCTCCGGCGGCTCGTCCCGGGAGTTGGCGAGGCGGAAGAAGTGGGTCGAGACCCCGTCCTTGTGATAGACGGCCTTGGGATGGGTCCCGTCGAAACGGACCTGGGAGGCGGGATACCACTTCCAGCCGCTGTGCTGCGAAGTCGACACGTACTGGACCTGGTTGTCCTTGATCCAGACCACGACGTGCTCGAAGTCGTGGCGGTGCCCGATGGCCGCCGGGCCGAGCGTGGCCTGGTCCTTCTCGAAGTAACTGGCGTACATGACCGCGCACCAGCCGTTGTCGCACTTCTCGCGCGCGTAGGTGTTCGAGTTCTGCAACTGCGTGGAGTCCCGGCAGTGCCCGTTCACGTCTCCGCCCGGCTTCAGACCGGGGTTGAGCCGCCCGTCGCCGCTGATGGCGGCGGTGGCGTAACAGCCGTCCCGGTCGTAGTCGTAGGCGGGGGAGAAGGTCTGCTCCAGGCCGTCCGCGTGCTGCGGCAGCGAGGGCAGTACGTCGGCGGTCGCGACGGCGGGCAGCGTCATCACGAGCGCGGCCGCGCCGAGACCCGCGGCGGCCAGGGCCCGTCGTATCCCGCCCCGGCGACCGGACGGCGTCGTGGACGACAGCAGAGTGCGCACATGAACTCCTCGACCTTGTGGGGGTGGTGGCATTCTGCGGGGCCCGCCCGGGGAAGACGAGGCCTGGGAACGGCTGTTCTCCGGATCCTCAATATCCGCGGTATGCCCGCCGTCCCGCGTCCGTTCGGTGTTTACTTCCGTTGCGTCGACGCGGGCGACGCGACCAGCTGGGGGGCGGGTGCAATGGTGAACGCAACGACGGAGCCTGGCCACGCGGAGGGCGCCGATGCCTTCCTGCGGCACATGATCTGGCGGTATCCGCAGCAACGGCAGCCCGTCATGGCCCTGCTGGGGCCGCGCAGTTCGGGCAAGTCCACCCTGCTGTCCACCCTGTCCCAGGGCTGCGGTTCGACGGTGGTGCACGCCCATCTCGACTTCAACGAGAACCCGGTGGACCCGGTGTCCGCCGCCGCCCTCGTCGCCTTCCAGATGATGCGCGGCTGGGACACCCTGCGCCGCAGCCCCGTCTTCCACCGCTTCGCGCTCGGGCTGCTCGCCCTCAACGAGAACCTGGAGACCGACCGCGCCCGGGCCACCGACCAGATCAGGAGCCTGATCCAGGCCTACACGCGGGGCACCCGGCCGGGCCGGTTCGCCACCCACGTGGAGGACGCCGCCGTCACCACCATGGACGTCGTGGCCACCGGAGCGCTGAGCCCCCTGGTGTCCGGGACCGGCCGCCAGGTCGTCGCCGCGGTCCGGGACCAGGCCCGGCCCGTCATCGGCTCCCTGCTCCAGAGCGCCGCCCGCTGGGGACTGCGCGACGCCCTGCGCTGGCACGTCAGCATCCCGGAGGCGGAGGCGGCCGGCTCCATCGACGCCCTGATCAGACTCAGCACCGCGTCCCGCTCGGCCGCCGTCGGCCCGCTCCTCGCCGCCTTCCTCGCCGACGCCCAGGACCAGGCGGAGCGGCACCCCGCCCTGCGGTCCACCTGCTCCTGCGAGGTCCCCGAGCAGGAGGCCGCCCGGGGGCGCCACGACCACGCGTGGGTCCTGCTGGTCGACGGGGCCCAGACCGCGGCCGGCCGCCGCTTCCTCGGCGCCCTCATCAACGCCCGCATCCGCAACCGGCAGACCGGCCCGGGCGCCTCGGCCGGGGCCGACCCGCTGGTGGTGCTCGCCGCCTGCGACCAGTGGCAGCCCGAATGGACCCACCGCTGGTGCGAACCCTGGCGGACCACACCGCTCGCGGGCACCTCACAGCGCCGCGTCCCGCTGCTCTCGCGCGCCGGCCGCGCCACGTGGGCCCGGGAGGGCGACGCGGGCGCCGCCGCGGACCCCGACTCGGTGGCCGCCCAGTGGTACCCGGTGTGGCTCGACCCGATGACCGAGGAACAGGTGGGGTACGTCACCGACGTCGCGGGATCCCTCGCGCCGCCGCTCGCGGCCTCCGTCGCCCACCGGCTCACCGGCGGCCACTGGGGCGCGGTCACCGCCGTACAGGAACAGCGCGAGGGCGCGCCGCCGGACGAGGACGCGACCCTGGCGGACAGACCCCTGCCCGCCGCCCTCGACACCGCGGGCAGACCGCTGTGGTCGCGGGCCCTGCAGGCCGGCCTGCCCGAAGGGCTCGCCGTGCCCGGCGCGCGCTGGACGCCCCCGCCCGCCATCGTGGTGGCGACCGCGTACCTCGCCGACATGCGCACCGCCGACGACCCGTGGGTCCCGGCCGAGCTCGCCGACCTCCCGCACAGCCTGGAGCTGCTGCGGCGCAACCTGTGGGTCAGTACGTACGCCCACGGCTCCTCCCGGATCCGCGAGATCGGCTGGGGCCCCGCGGACCGGCCGCCGGTCCTGCACCCCTGGCTGAGCCGGTGCGTCCTGACCGCCCTGGCCGCGGCGCCGCCCGAGCCGCTCGCGGGCGGCCCGTCCAGGACGCCGCGGGACGGGGACGCCGTCTTCGCCGACCCCTGGGACCAGGTCTTCGGCCGCCAGGCGCAGGCGCTGGCCGGGATGTCCGCCGCCCACGGCCGGCCGCCGGAAGCGGCCGAGGAACAGCGGCTCTTCTACGAGCTGTGCCTCGGCCGGTTCGCCCCGGTGGCCGAAGCGCTGGCCGCCCGGTTCGACCGCGACCACCGGGCGTGGGTACGCCTGCTCGACTACCTGGCGTCGGCGCCCTGCCGCCCGGTCCACCAGCGGTCCGCCCCCGAGGTGTACGCGCTCCTGCTCGCCGGGATCGAGGAGCGCGGCCGCGGCGTCGTGGCGGTGGCCACGGCCAAACTGCTGGCCCTGCTGTGGCTGTACAACGATCCGCTCACCGAGCACAGCCGCAGCTGGGACGCCCAGATCGAAGAGGGCTTCGAACGGCTCTCGCACAACTCCCGCCTGCTGGACGTCAGCGCCCTCCAGCAAGCGGGCGCGCTCTTCGCCTGACCCCTGCCGGCCCCGCCGCAGGGCGGGTCCGGGCGCACCGCTAGGAGAGTTCATGACCGTAGGTGTCCACAACCCCCGACTCGGACGGCTGCGCCGTCATCCGGTGCTCTCCCTGGCCGCCGCCCTCATAGTCCTCGCCGGGTGCGTCCTGGGCGGCAACTGGGTCTGGGACCGCGCGTTCCCGCCCGCCCTGAGCTGCGGGGCCGGGATGACCGCGGCCGGCTCGCCCCTGGCCTGCGTCGGCGTGAACCTCGACAGCGCACCCTTCACCAAGGCCGAACCGGCGCGCATGCGCACGCTGGAGGAGGCGATCAAGGGGTACAACGAGGCCGTCAAGGGGCCGTCCACCAGCGTGGTGCTGCTGCTCGACCTCTCGCCCGTCGCCGACCTGGACACCCTCACCTACGACTCGCTCTACCCCAACATCGAAGGAGCCGTCACCGCCGTCTGGCGCGCCAACAACACGGCCGCGTACGGCAGTACGCCCGGTGTGAAGCTGTACCTGGCCAACATGGGCAGCCAGTACGGCGCCTGGAAGGAAGCGGTGGCCAGCGTCGAGAAGCACGCGAAGGCCGAACACATCTCCGCCGTCGTCGGCCTCGGCCAGAGCACCGAGCAGACCCGGCAGGCCGCCGCCGCGATCTCCTCCCGGCTGCACATCCCCGTCATCGGCTCGACGGTGACGGGCACGTCGATGAACATCGACCCCGCCGACCCGGCGGGCAAGCGGCTGATCCCGGACATGTTCCGGGTCTCGCCCACCAACACCGACTCGGTGATCGCCGCCAACCAGTACGTGTCCGGGCTGCGCCCCGCCGTCAGCTCGCTCGCGGTGGTCGCCGACGGGGTCGCGGGCGACGACTACACCGCCACCCTCGCCGCCGAGGCCAAGGTCCGCTTCCAGGCGCCGAACCGCGCGGTCACCGTGCTTCCGTACACCTCGCCCCAGAGCCTGCCCAGCGGTTCCGGCCGACAGGACTATCTGGTCCAGCAGTTCAACCTGATGCACGCCAACCTCTGCCAGGCCGCGCCGTCCGTCCTCTACTTCGCCGGGCGCGGCCGCGACCTCGGGGCGTTCGTGCAGAACTGGGTCCAGGGCCCGCCCTGCGGGATCCCGACGCTGCACATCCTCGCCGGGGACGACGCCTCCGAGGCCATCCACGACGAAGCCGTCCTCAAGGGGGTCGCCTCCGGCCGGGTCACCGTCGCCTACACCGCGCTGGCCAGCCCCGACGAGTGGGGCACCGAATGCCCCGGCTCGGACGCGAAGCACAACTACGACCAGTTCTGGGCGGCGTACACCGGACGGCCCGACCCCTGCACCGGCCAGCGCCTGACCACCCAGGGCGACGCGGCGGCCCTCGCCCACGACCCCGCCGACCTCGCCAACGGCCAGGCGATGCTCACCCACGACGCCACGGTGGCCGCGATCAGCGCGGCCCGCAACGACAGCGCGGGACTGAAGGATCCGGGTCTGGAGACCGGTCTCCTGCACCAGTTCTACTGCGCGCAGATGCTCCCGGGCGCCAGCGGCTGGCTGTCGTTCGGCCCCGATGGCAACCCGGTCGGCAAGCCGGCACCGATCGTGCAGATCCAGCCGGACGGCAAGACGAAGACGGTCACCCTGACCTGGCCGAACTCCGCCCCCAACCTGAGCCTGCCGCAGCGCGGCGGCACGGGCGCTCCCGGCTGCTGAACGGCCGCCGGGGACCGGCGTGCGGGGGTGGCCGAATTCGCCTGCTGGCCCCGGCCGCCCCGCACCAGGAGGATGCTCCCCGCCGGATGGCCCATCAGGAGGGCGGGGAGCACATGGACGTACACCGCACACGGGGGCGGGACCGACGTGCCGGGGCGTGGTGCGCAGTACGCCCCGGTGATAGGCGTCGTCGAGGAAGGCGACCATGTCCCAGGGCAGCTGTCCGGTCAGCGGGAGCCAGAACCGGGAGAGGAC
>NZ_JBEOXE010000051.1:0-52408 GCF_040296485.1 Streptomyces sp. NPDC002138
TTACAGGTCACGGGGCACGGGTCTGGGGTCAGGGGTCAGGGGTCAGCCCTCCTCTTCGGCGAACAGGCCGGCGGCGCCGCCGGCGATCCCGAGGAAGACGGCGGTGCGCAGGAGCAGGCGTCGCCCTACTGTCGGCTCGTCAGTTTTCATTACTACTACGTATCAACCGACCTCGCCGAAGTCACCGGGGGACGCGGGGCCGCGAGGGCCCGCTCACCCGATCAGCCGTGCCGCCGCGGCCCTGTCGCCGGGCCGCCGGTTCAGCTCCGGCGCACCAGCGGGAACGGAAGGGTCTCGCGGATCGTCAGACCGGTGAGGAACATGACGAGCCGGTCGACCCCGATGCCCAGTCCTCCGGTGGGCGGCATCGCGTACTCCAGCGCGTCCAGGAAGTCGTTGTCGATCTCCATCGCCTCCGGGTCGCCGCCCGCCGCCAGCAGCGACTGGGCGGTGAGCCTGCGCCGCTGCTCGACCGGGTCGGTCAGTTCCGAGTAGGCGGTGCCCAGCTCCGTACCGAAGGCGACCAGGTCCCAGCGCTCGGCGAGCCGGGGGTCCTCGCGGTGCTGGCGGGTGAGCGGTGAGACGTCCGTCGGGAAGTCCTTGTAGAAGGTGGGGAGCAGGGTCCTCTCCTCCACCAGCCGCTCGTACATCTCCAGGACCACGTCGCCGCGCGTGTTCTCCGGCGTGTGCGGCACCCCGGCCCGGTCGCAGTGCCGGCGCAGCGTCACCTCGCCGGTGTCCGCGTCGACTTCCTCCCCGAGCGCCTCGCTGATCGCCCCGTACATCGTCTTCACCGGCCAGGCTCCGGAGATGTCGTGGACGACGAGGCTGCCGTCGGGGCCCGCCTTGTGCGCGATCGGGGAGCCGAAGGCGGCGGTCGCGGCCCCCTGGATCAGTTCCCGGGTGAGGTCGAGCATGACGTCGTAGTCGGCGAAGGCCTGGTAGGCCTCCAGCATCGTGAACTCGGGGTTGTGCTTGTAGGAGACGCCTTCGTTGCGGAAGGTGCGGCCCATCTCGAAGACCCGTTCCATGCCGCCGACGCACAGCCGTTTGAGGTAGAGCTCGGGGGCGATGCGCAGGTAGAGGTCCATGTCGTAGGCGTTGATGTGGGTGCGGAAAGGGCGGGCGTTGGCGCCGCCGTGGATCTGCTGGAGCATCGGGGTCTCGACCTCGAGGTAGCCGCGCTCCAGCAGCCCCTGGCGCAGGGCCTGTACGGCGGTCGAGCGCGCCCGGACGACCTCGCGCGCCTCGGGGCTGGCCACCAGGTCGAGGTAGCGCCGGCGGACCCGGGCCTCGGGGTCGGCCAGGCCCTTGCGCTTGTCGGGCAGCGGGCGCAGGCACTTGCCGGTGAGCTGCCAGGAGCCGACGACGACGGAGAGTTCGCCGCTCCTGCTGCTGCCGACCTCGCCGCTGGCGACGACGTGGTCGCCGAAGTCCACCTGGGAGGTGAAGGTGCCCAGTACGTCGGTTCCGGCCTCGTCCCGCGTGAACATCAGCTGGACGTCCCCGGTCCAGTCCCGGAGCACCGCGAAGACCACGCCTCCGAGGTCGCGCACGACCATCACGCGTCCGGCGAGGGTGACCTGTTCGCCGGTCCGCGCGCCGGGCGGGTGGCCGGGGTGCTCGGCGCGCAGCCGCGCGGCGGTGTGAGTGCGCTGGCGGATGCCGACCGGGTAGGGGTCTGTGCCCTCCGCGCGGATCCGGGCCAGCTTGCGGTGGCGGACGCGGACCTGTTCGGGCAGTCGCTCGGCGCCGCCCCGGCCCTCCTCCCCCACGGCCTCGAGGTTGAGGGAGGCGATCGAGGGGAGGCCCGCGGTGGTGGCGGGGGCCGTGACGCCCTTGGCGTGCCCCTTGCCCCACAGGGTGCGCAGGCTCGGTACGGAGACGAAGCCCTCGGCGATGCCGGACGCCAGGCTGACCCGGGCGAGCGAGCCCGCGTCCTGGTAGCACAGGAACCGCGGGTACCACTCGGGTCCGTACTTGACGTTGGACCGGTACAGGGCTTCCAGCTGCCACCACTTGGAGAAGAACAGCAGGAGCTTGCGCCACAGCTTGAGGATCGGGCCCGCGCCGATCCGGCCGCCCTCCTCGAAGGCGGAGCGGAAGACGGCGAAGTTGAGGGAGATCCGGCGGACTCCGAGCTTGGGGGCGGCCGCGCACAGTTCCGCGACCATGAACTCCATGACCCCGTTGGGGGCCGCGCGGTCGCGGCGCATCAGGTCGAGGGAGATGCCGTCCTTGCCCCAGGGGACGAAGGACAGCAGGGCGATGAGTTCGCCCTGGGCGTCGAAGGCCTCGACGAGCAGGCAGTCCCCGTCGGCGGGGTCGCCGAGCCGGTCGAGCGCCATGGAGAAGCCGCGCTCGGTCTCGGTGTCGCGCCACGTGTCGGCGCGGTCCACGATCCGCTGCATCTCCTCGTCGGTGAGGGCGGAGTGGCGGCGGATGACGGTACTGGCGCCCGCGCGCCGGACCCGGTTGACGGCCTGCCGGGTGACCCGCATGTCGCGGCCGTCGAGGTCGAAGTGGGCGACGTGCAGGATCGCCTCGTCGCCGAGCTGGAGGGCGCCGAGGCCCGAGCGGGCGAAGGCGGTCGCGCCGTCCTCGGAGGCGCCCATCACGGCGGGCTGCCAGCCGTGGCGGCGGGCGACGGCGAGCCAGGCGTCGATGGCGGGGGTCCACGCCCCGGGGTCGCCGACGGGGTCGCCGCTGGCCAGGCAGACGCCGGCCTCGACGCGGTAGGTGACGGCGGCCTTGCCGTTGGGGGCGAAGACGACGGCCTTGTCCCGGCGCGTGGCGAAGTAGCCCAGCGAGTCGTTGCGCCCGTAGGCGCCGAGCAGCGCCCGGATGCGCGGTTCCTCGTCGCCGTGCAGGGCCGCGGTCATGCGCTGCGAGCGGAAGAGGGTGGAGGCGGCGTTCAGCAGGGCGAGGGCGCCGAAGAGGCCGAGGAAGAAGTAGAGGGGCCGGGGCGGGTGGCCGTCGAACTGGCGGGCCGAGAAGAGTCCGCCGAAGACCTGCTTGGCGGCCCAGTCCAGCCACTGGCCCTTGGGCAGGGTCCCGGGGAAGATCGCGACGAGCCCCCAGCCGAGGAAGACCGCGGCGAGCAGCCCGAGCCCGAGGACGAGCAGGGCCCGCCACAGGGCGCCGGGCCGGGAGGCGGCGTAGAACTCGTTGCGGGCGGCGATCAGCAGCACCAGCGCGGCGACGGCGATGACGCCCGAGACGATGGAGACCCAGTAGTCCCCCTGCGCGAGGATCAGTACGTCGACCAGGAGCAGCAGGGCCAGATAGGTGACGACGATCCACCAGGCGACCTTCTTGCGGGTGCCGAGGGCGGCGGCGAGCAGGAAGAGGAACACGGCGTACGCGAGGTTCTCGCTGACCGGGACCACGTAGAGGTCGAGGAAGCGCACCACGGGCCGCAGCAGCCGCCGCAGCGTCGGCGACAGCGCCAGCACGGCGCAGACCAGGCCGAGCGTTCCGAAGAACGCACCGAATCCGTCGGGCACCCGGTTCAGGAAGCGGTTCCGGGTCCCGCGGGTCTCCTCCACGGTGGCACTCATGGTTCGCACTGTAGGGAGGCGCGCGGCGGTCCGCGCGCCGAACGAACTAACCTCGGTGACGTGACAGAGCACGTGAGCGCGGGGTTCGAGCGGGGTACCGACGGCCCGAAGGTGATCCTCGCCGGAGTTGACGGATCGGAGTCGTCGCTGCGCGCGGCGGCGTACGCGGCCGGGCTGGCCCGGCGCCAGAACGCCCTCCTGGCGCTGGTGTACGTCCAGCCGGTGATGCCGGCCGGGGCGGCGATGGGCGTTCCGGTGGCCGGTACCACCGCGGAGATCGCGGAGGGGATCGTGGCGGAGATCCGGGAGTCCGCGGAGCGCCTCAAGGGCATCTTCGAGGTGCGCTGGCAGTTCCACACCTTCCGCGGCGATCCGTACGCGGGCCTGGTGAGCGCCGCCGAGGAGCTGACCGCGGACGCGGTGGTCGTCGGGGCCTCCGAGCAGGCCGGGCACCGGATCATCGGGTCGGTGGCGGTGCGGCTGGTGAAGGCGGGCCGCTGGCCGGTGACGGTGGTGCCGTAGCGGGGCCCGTGGCGGGACCCGCCACGGGGCCCGGGCCGCTTCCCCCGGTGGCGGCCGGGGCCCGGGCGTTCGCCGGGCCCCGGCCCGGGCTACTTGCCCATCGTCAGGCCGTCCTTCGCCGCGCCGCGGCTGAGGACCGCCTCGCTGATCGCGTCCTCGGCGTTCTTGTACGCCGCGTGGTCGGGGTCCTTGGCCAGGCCCGCCGGGAGGTTCACGACCTTGCCCGCCCCGAGGTCCATCATCTGCGGGACGTACTCGGCCTTGGTGACGCGCCAGCGCTGCCCGGGGGCCGCCGGGGGCGCGAAGGTGAAGCGGCCGATCGAGCCGTAGTTGCCGCGCAGATCGTGGTCGCCCTCGTCGTTGAACATCTCCCCGGCGATCTGGTCGCCCATGCCGTAGATGATCCAGGTGCCGTTGACCTTCTCGTACGCCTGCGGGATGTGCGCGTGCGTGCCGAGGATCATGTCGATGTCGGGGCGGCCGCCGCTCATGGAGGCGGTGAGCGCCTTGCCGAGGGTGAGCTGGCGCTCGTCCGGCGCGGTCTGCCATTCGGTGCCCCAGTGCAGGCTGACCAGCACCACGTCCGCGCCCGCCTTCCGGGCCGCCCGGGCGTCGGCGATGATCTTCTCCTCTTCCATCAGGTTGACCGCCCAGGGCTGCCCTTCGGGCATCGGGTGGCCGTTGGTGTCGTAGGTGTAGGCGAGGTGGGCGACCTTGGCGCTGCCCGCCGTGTACGTCGTCACGGTGGCCGCCTCGGCGGCCGTCCGGGCCGAACCGGCGTGTTTGAGGCCGACCTTGTCGAAGGTGTCCAGGGTCCGCTTCAGCCCGTCGCCGCCGTCGTCCAGGGTGTGGTTCGAGGCGGTCGAGCAGCCGTCGTACCCGGCGTCCTTGAGGCCGTCGGCGACCTGCGGCGGGGACGTGAAGTCCGGGTAGCCGGTGAAGGGCCCGCCATCCTCGCCGTAGACCGTCTCGCTGTGGCAGATCGCCAGGTCGGCGGCGGTGACGAGGTCCTTGACACCCGAGAACATCGGCTTGAAGTCGTAGCCGCCGCCCCCGGTGGCGGCGGCGTTGATGATCGAGGTGTGCGGGAGTACGTCGCCGCTCGCGACCAGGGTGAAGCCCTTGCCCGCGGCCCCCGTGGTCCCCGCGGTCCCCGCGGTGCCCGGCGAGCCGGGGCCGCCCGTCGCACCGGCCGCCCGCGGGCTCCGGGAGTCGCCGAGCCGGGCCGGGGTGGCTCCCTGCTTGCCCGAGCAGCCCGCCGCGGCCGCGGCCGACAGCAGGACGGCCGACAGGACCGCTACGGCCCGCCGCGTGCGCTTGGTCATCAGCTCGGCTCCCATTCATAGGACTATCTGATGACCTGAATCCTTAAGGGGAGACGTGCCAAGTCAAGGAGCCCCTCCGCCCGGGCCCCCGCACTCACCCTCCCGGCGGCGCTCCGCCCTCGCCGGCGGCCTGCCGTTCACCGCGCCGTTCGACCGTTCACCGCCGAGGCGGGCCGCCCACCGGACGGCCGGGGTGCTTGGGCGCAGCAGCGCCACCCGATGGTTCCCGGGCGGCCCGCCGCAGGTCAGGGTGGTCATGTCGATCCGCACCCACCCCGGAAGGAGCCGTCCGGTGTCCCCCTCCCCCACACTCTGCCGCACCGACCCCGAGGCACTCGCCGAACTCCAGCGCGAGCACGGACGGGCTCTGTTCGGATTCCTCCTCGGCCTCTGCAACGGCGACGCCCAGCGCGCCGAGGACCTGGTGCAGGAAACCCTGGTGCGGGCCTGGCAGCACCCGGAGGTGCTGGAGAGCCCCCACGCCTCCATGCGGCCCTGGCTGTTCACCGTCGGGCGGCGGCTCGCGATCGACGCGCGCCGGGCCCGCCTCTCGCGCCCGCAGGAAGTGGAACCGGAGGGCCTGGACCAGACGCCCGCCCACCAGGACGGGGTCTCCAGCTCGGTCACCGCGATCGACGTCCGCCGGGCGGTGGGCAGCCTGGGCCCGGAGCACCGCGAGGTGCTGATGCAGGTCTACTTCCGCGACCGGTCGGTCGCCGAGGCCGCCGAGGAGCTGGGCATACCGGCCGGCACCGTCAAGTCCCGTACGTTCTACGCCCTGCGGGCCCTGCGCAAGGGCCTCCAGGGATACGGGTACGGGCTCGGCGCGTGAGGCCGACGAACTGGCCGAGAACCGCTCAAGGAATGACCGGACAGGGCGCGGAGCACATGTAATTCAGCCCCAAACCGTTCAAGTTGAGTAAACGTCGCCCGTCCTGCGAGCCTCGGGGGCAAGGCTCAGACTGACGACGGGAAGCTCGACGCGCGGGAGAGGGTGGAACGGTGCAGCCCGAGGGTATGAACGGCACCAGTGACGGCGGGCTCGCGGTGCCCATGGCGTGGCTCTACGCCGAGTACATCGCGGACGAACTGCTGCGCACGGGGCGGCTGATCCCGGTCAGCACCCTGGAATTCCGGGCCGGGCGGGACACCCTGGCGCTGACGATCTACCTCTCGGACGCGGCGGGTGAGCTCTCCGGGATCCGGGTGGTCTCGCAGCTCGACGAGTGGCTCTCCCTGACGGCGTACGGCCATCCCTGGCGGGACTGGGTGCAGACCCGCTTCCTCCAGCTGGGCGAGGAGGCCCGGGAGCGCGGCCAGGGCGAGGATCCCGACCTGGAGCTGGCCCGGGACGCGTGGAGCTGGCTGGAGCGGACCGAGCTGTTCGCCACCAACCTCGACCCGGGACGGCACGACCCGGAGCAGATCCCGCCGGGGCTCGACGAGAACATCCGGGTGTGGACCCCGGCCTGGCAACTGGGCCTGCCCCTGGGGCATCTGGCGATGCACCTGTTCTGAACACACGGGCGCGCAGTCAGCGCGTGGAGTCATCGCCCGGCGTCACCGACCGGCGTCACCGCGCGGTGTCATCGCGCGGAGTCCGGCGCGGGCGTCCCGTCCGGCTCGGTGACCAGCCCGGTGAAGTCCGCCTCGTTGCGTTCGGCGCGTACGACGTACCGGCGCGCGATCAGCCACATCACCGGGTACACCACCGCCCCCAGCCCGACCCACACCAGCGGACCCGAGTCGGCGTGCGGCAGGGAGAACACCAGCGGCAGCGTCCCGACGAGCAGCAGCAACGCCGTGAGAGCGGCCAGCGCGGCCCGCAGCTGACTGCGCATCAAGGCCCGTACGTAAGTGGCACCGAGCGAGGTCTGCTGGGAGATCTCCGAGCGCGCGGGAGTGTGCGCGGGCGGCCGTCTGCGCGCACCGCGGGCCACGCCGGTGACGGCCTCCCGGCGCGATCCGGGCGGGGCGGGGGGCTGCCGGGGCTGCTCGTCTTCGGGCATGGTGCGGGCCAGTGTAGGGGGCGCGCCGCGCGGCCGAGGGGCTATTTGAGCAGGCGGGACAGACGCCGGTCGGCGAGCGGCTTGCCCTGGGTCTGGCAGGTGGGGCAGTACTGGAGCGAGGAGTCCGCGAAGGACACCGAGCGGACGGTGTCCCCGCACACCGGGCACGGCTCGCCGGTCCGGCCGTGCACGCGCAGCCCGCTCTTCTTCTCGGCCTTCAGGCTCCCGGCGGCCACGCCGTGCGTGCGGGCCAGCGCCTCGCGCAGGGTGGCCCGGACGGCCTCGTAGAGGTGGGTCACCTGGGTCTCGTCGAGGGAGGAGGCGAGTTTGAAGGGTGACATCCGGGCGAAGTGCAGGATTTCGTCGCTGTAGGCGTTACCGATCCCCGCGAGGACGCTCTGGTCGCGCAGGAACCCCTTGAGCTGACGCCGCTCCCCCGCCAGCAGCGCCGCGAACTCCGCCCGTCCGAAGTCCTCGTCGAGCGGGTCCGGCCCGAGCCGGGCGATGCCCGGGACCTCCTCCGGGTCGTGGACGACGTACACCGCGAGCCGTTTCTGCGTGCCCGCCTCGGTGAGGTCGAAGCCGCCCCCGCCCTCGAGCACGACGCGCAGCGCGAGCGGGCTCTTGCCGCTGGGCCGCGGGGGCTGCGCGGGAAAGGTGTCGTGCCAGCGCAGCCAGCCGGCCCGGGCGAGGTGGGTGACCAGGTACAGCTCGCCGATCCGCAGCGCGAGGAACTTGCCGCGGCGGGCGGTGGCTCCCGCGGGGCGCCCTTCGAGGGCGGTGAGCGGGGGATCGTAGGTCTTGAGCACGCTGACGTTGAGCGGGAGGACGCGCTCGACCACCCGCCCGGTCAGATGCTCGTCGAGAAACTCCCTGAGGGCCTCGACCTCGGGCAGCTCCGGCATCCTCCCAGGGTGCCGTGCGCTCAGCCGAACCGCGAGCCGGGGACCGGCCCGGGCGAGGGCGCGCGGTCGCGTGCGCCGCCGAGCCAGCCGGGGGCCACGGCGGCGGCGTAGGCCCGGAACGCCTCGTCCCGGTCGGCCGGGGTCTGCCCGTCGCCCTCGTCGGGGGTGGTGTCGGCGCCGATGATGTCGGCCGCGATCTGCTCCTCGGGGCGCTCGTCCGCGGGCCGGTCGCCGTGGGCCGCCCAGGGGGCGATGGCGTACTGGCAGAGCACCGCGCTGAAGTCGGCGCTCACCGCGGGCGGAGCGGTCCAGCAGGTGAGGTGCTCGTGCAGGACCTGGCCGGTGGCGCGGCCGCGCAGGGTGGCGGTGAGGGCGGGGTCGCAGGCGTTCAGGTCGTAGGCGACGACGACGGTGTCCTGGCGGGCCGGATCGTAGGTCACGGCGGGCAGCCCGAGCACGCCCGCCGCGGCCAGGCCGAGGATCCGGTCGGCGCGGCCGGGGAGCAGCGAGACGCTCGTCGGGCGCTGTCCGGCGGCGGCCAGGGCGAGGGCGAGGCGGTCCAGGCCGCGCCGGGCCAGTTCGGGACGGTCGCCGAGGAAGGCGTAGCGGCCGGTCATTCCGGCGCCGTAGCCGTACGGGGAAAGGGTGCCCAGCAGCGCGCCGGTGAGCGCGAAGTGCCAGCCGCGCAGGTCCCGGCCGTCGAGCGGACCGGCCGCGCGCGCGAGCTCGGCGCGGCCCAGCATGCGGCGCTGGCGGCCGTGGGCCCCGAGCCAGTTCTCGTCCTCCGGGGCGGGCAGCCGTATCGCGGCGGCGCGGGCACCTTCGAAGTCCCCCGCGCACAGGGTGTTGTGGACCAGGAGGTAGGTCTCGGGCCAGGCGGGCAGGCGCTCGCCGCGCGCGGCGAGCAGGCAGGCGGCCTCCGCGTGGCGGTGGCCGTCCTCGAGGGCCGAGACCAGCTCGGCGAGGAGCTTGCGGGAGTCGGGCTGGATCGCGAGCGCCTGGCGCAGCGGGGCGACGGCGAGGAAGGACACGCCGCGTTCGACGCAGGCGTAGCCGAAGTCGTAGAGCGCCTGCGGGTCCCGGGGGTTCTTGGCGGCGGTCTTCGCGGCCCGGGCGAGGTCGGCGAACCCGGCGGCGTCCGCGAGGGCGCGGGTGGCCTTGGCGAGTTCGGCCGGTGAGGCGGTCTCGGCGTGCGGCCGCAGGGCCCGGACGGCTCCGGGCAGATCTCCGGCCTTCAGCGACCGGCGGACATCGTGCGTGGCGGTAGTCATCGCGTCGATCCTGCGTCACCGCCGCGGCGTGCCGCAACGGGCTTTGGACCCCTTCGGCGCCGGGGCCCGTTCCGGTTCCCCGTCGACGCCGGTTGCGGTTCCCCGCCCGTCGCCGGTTCCGGTTCCCCTTCCGGATCGTCGCCGCGCGGTCACCGTCCGGATCCACGCTCCGGTACGGGCGCCACGGCCGCCGTACCGGGTCGCCGTCACGTCATCACGAACTCGCACCACACGCACTTGCCGCCGCCCCGGGATTCCACGCCCCAGGCGTCCGCGAGCCGGTCGACCAGCATCAGGCCGCGGCCCGACACCCCGGAGTCGCCCGCTTCCCGGCGGCGCGGGAGGGCGCTGGAGCGGTCCTCGACCTCGACGCGGATGCGGCGGTCGGGGCCGGTCAGGACGCGCAGGGTGACGATCGCGGGGCCGTCGGTGTGCATCAGGGCGTTCACGATCAGCTCGTCCGCGACGAGTTCGATCTCGTCCCCGCGCACCCCGGCGCCCCAGGCCCGGACGGCCGCGCCGATCATGTGCCGGGCGGAGACGAGGCCTTCGGGGTCGCCGGGGGCCACGTGCTGCTGGAGCCGGCCGCCCGCCTGCGGGGCGTCCTCGGCCTGCCGGCGCAGCAGCAGGAGGGCGACGTCGTCGTCGCCCCGCTCGTCGGCGACCCCGACCAGCCGGTCGGCGAGCAGCTGCAGGTCGGCCGGGCCGGAGCGGACCATCGCGGCGAGGTGCCGGATCCCGTCGTCGAGGTCGGCGCCGGGCTGTTCGACCAGGCCGTCGGTGCACAGGAGAAGCGTTTCCCCGTGGTCCAGTTCCACCGTGGTCACCGGATACTCCAGCCGGCCGAACTCCGCCGAGAGGCCGAGCGGCATCCCGCCCTGCACCGGGAGCCTGCGGCAGTCCCCGTCGCGGCCGCGCAGCAGCGGGTCGAGGTGGCCCGCGCGGACCAGCTGGAGCACCCCGGTGGACAGGTCGGCCTCGACGTAGGTGCAGGTGGCGAAGCGGTCGGTGTCCAGCTCGTGGAGGAAGACGGAGGCCCGGGCGATCACGGTGGCGGGGGCGTGTCCTTCGGCGGCGTAGGCGCGCAGCACGATGCGGAGCTGGCCCATCACGGCCGCCGCGTGCGTGTCGTGTCCCTGTACGTCGCCGATGACGGCGCCGACCCGGCCGCCGGGCAGCGGGATGACGTCGTACCAGTCGCCGCCGATGTCGCGCCCCATCCGGGCGGAGCGGTAGCGCACCGCGATCTCCGCCCCCGGCACGGCCGGGATCCGGCGCGGCAGCATCGCCTGCTGGAGGCCCTCGGCGAGGTCGTGTTCCTGTTCCAGCAGCATCGCGCGCTGGAGGCTCTGGGCGATGCTGCTGCCGAGGGCGACGAGCAGGTTCCGCTCGTCCTGGGTGAAGCCGTCCTTGTCCTGGTAGAGGAGCCCGATGGCACCGATCGGGCGGGCCTGGGCGATCAGCGGCAGATAGGCGGCCGCCGAGATCCGCATGTAGGAGATCTTCGACCAGAGCTCGGGGTAGGACTCGGCGAACTCCGCCTCGGAGTCGATGAACCGCGGCTGGAGCGAGCGGACCACCTCGCTCATCGGGTACTGCTCGTCGACGCGCGTGTAGCGGGTGCCGGGGACGAAGCTGCCCTCGGGCCCCTCGGCGACCAGGTGGATGCGGCCCGCCTCGACCAGCCCCATGACCATGCCCATGGTGCCGAGGCGCTCCAGGCCGTGCGCGTCGCTGAGGGCGTCGATGACGTCCTGCACGGTGCGCGCGTGCGCGAGGGCCGCGGTGGTGCCCTCGACCACGGAGGTCTGGCGGCGGCGTTCCTCGTCCAGGCCGAGGCGTTCGGCGGAGTGGCTCAGCTCCTCGGTCGCGTCCCGGACGATGCCGATGATGCGGTACGGGCGCCCCTCCCGGTCGCGCATCACCCGGCCCTGGGTGTGGGTCCAGCGCAGCCGGCCGTCGCGGCAGCGGATGCGGAAGTAGGCGCCGTAGCTCTCCAGGCCGCTCTTGAGGGCGCTGGAGACGAGCGCGTCCAGCCGGACGGCCTCGGCCGGCGGGACCCGGGGCGCAAGGGACTCCGGCCGCTCGTCGTAGTCCTCGGCGAGGGTGTCGAAGACGTCGAGGGCGGGCGGGTCCATGTGCATGAGTCCGGTGACCAGGTCCCAGTCGAAGCTGCCCATGCGGTTCAGGGAGAGCGACCGGTCCGGGTGTGCGGGCCAGTCGTCGGGCAGCGATACGGTGCTCGGCACCGGTCCACCATGACACACGAGCGGGTCAGACGCTCTCCAACGAGTACCCCGGATCCGGGGTGCCGTTCTGCCCCGGAACCGCGTAGGGGTCGACGGGGCCGAAGGGGTCGGCGGGCGCGGAGGGGTCGTACGGCGACACGCTCGGCCCGTCGGGGAGCGGCGGCGGGTCCGGCGGGACCTCGGAGGGCAGCGGGTCGGTGGAGGGCGGGTTCGGGGGCTGCGGGGCGGTGGGCGGATTCGCCCGGTCGGGCCGGACCGGCGAGCCGGGGGGATTCGGCGGGGCCGGCGGATTGGACGGGGCCGGCGGATGCGCGGTGTCCGGGACCGACGGGTCCGTGGCGGGCCCGGAGGGCGGGCAGTCGGGCAGGCCCGTCTGCGGCGGGGCGGAGGACGGGGGCGCCGTCGGCGGGGTGGTGCGCGCGAGGCTGTGGGGGTCCGGGGCGAGGCAGGGCTGCCCGGGCGAGGCGGGGGCGGCCGGGCTCGGCTGATCGGCGGGCGGGATGCCGTCGGCCGGGTCGTACGGGGGCGGCACCTCGGGGCTCTTGTCCTGGGCGCCGTCGTCGCCGGTCTTGCGCTCGATCCAGCTGTTGTCGGCGGTGTTCGCGATGACCAGGCCCGCGAGGACCTGGACGGTCGGTTCGATCACGATGACCTGGTGGGGATCGAAGCCGTGCCACGGATCGCCCTTGGGTACCGGGGCGCCGTTGGCGGCGCGCGGGGACTGGAGCGGGTTCCCGCAGGCGCAGCGGACCCGGGGCATCCCGTGGTTGTCGACGAGGACGGCGGTGCCGGCCTGGAGGACGCCCTGGAAGCCGGTGGCGCGGCCGTCCTTGAAGCCGTGGCTCGTCACCCGGGTGTCGGCGCGCAGCACGACGGGGGTGAGGCCGCGCAGGAATTCCGTGACCTTCGGCCGTTCGATGCCGGAGGCCTCGGCGAAGGCGGCCGCCTTCGCGTCGTCGGAGGTGAGCAGGCCGACCTGGCGTTCGACGTCGCAGCTGCCGAGCCGCTGGGTGCCCCCGTACAGGCCGGGGGTGGATCCGCCGACGGTGCGGATGCCCTCGCCGGTCGCGTTGGGGACGGGCGGTTGCAGCGGTGCGGACTCCGCCGTCGCGGTGGAGGGGCTGAAGGGGTCCGGGCCCGCGGAGCCGACCGGCTGGAGCAGGACGTCCTGGCTCTCGGGGGCGGCCGCGGGGGCGCCCGAGCGGTCGGCGGGGCCACCGCAGGCCGCGGCGAGCAGGCCGAGGGCGGCGATGAGGGCGGCGCCCGCCGGAGCGTGCCGGCGCGGCGGCCGGGGGGACGGAGGGGAGGACGGATGGCGGGACGGCGCGGGGGACGCCCGGCGCGGCGGAGGGTGCGGTACGTGCTGATCCGTCACGAGGTTCTCCCTGGTAGCCCCTGTTGCTCCCCTCCTGTCTGCCGCATGCCCGGGGGTGTCGCAAGCGGAGCGTCACGGAGCCGCACCGGAGCGTCACGGGCGACCGGGTGAACCCGCCTCGGTATTGAACATGTTCAAGAGACCCCCTAGGCTCACCCCCGTGAGTTGAACGCGTTCAATGCGTTCGACCGTACGGGGGAAGGCGGCCCGCGGTGGCGGCACTGGTGCATCTCATCGTCACCCTGGGCATGCTCTACGTCGTTCCCGCCGGGCTGCGCCTGATCGACCCGGTCAGGCTGCGCGCCACCGCCCGGTGGTGGCCCCTGCTCGCCACCCCGGGAGCCGTCTGCCTGTGGCTCCCCCGCGGCCCGCTCGCGGGCACGCTCGCCGCGCTCTACGCGGCGGCCACCGTCGCGCTCGCCCTGCGGACACCGGCCCGGCTGCTGCGCACCCGCTCGCTCGCTCCGCCCGAGATCGCGGTGCTCACCGCGCTCGTCACCCCCTCCGTCGCGGGGGCCGCGCTGGTCGCCGAACGGACCGGACACCGGCTCTTCGGCTTCGACCTGGACATCCTGACCCTGACGGTGCCGCACTTCCACTTCGCCGGGTTCACCGCGGCCCTGGTCGCCGGGCTGGTGTGCCGGGCCGCCGCGCCCGGTCCGTGGGCGCGCTGGGCGGCGTGCAGCGTCCCGGGCGGCACCCTGCTGGTGCTCGTCGGCTACTTCGTCGACGACTGGGCAGAGCTCGTGGGGGCGGTCGTCCTCACCTCGGGGATGTGGGCGGTGGCCCTGCTGACCTGGCGGGAGATCCGGCCCGGGGCGCGCGACGGGGGCACGCGGGCGCTGCTCGCCACCTCGGCCGGGGTGCTGGTCGTCACCATGCTGCTGGCGCTGTGGTGGGCGCTGGGCGAGGCGAGCGGGATCCCGCACCCCACCGTGACCTGGATGGCCGCCACCCACGGCCTCGGAAACGCCCTCGGCTTCGCACTGTGCTCGGTGCTGGCCTGGCGCCGTCTGAAGGAGAACGCGTCATGACCCGGATCATCAGCGAGGGCGCCCGTCGGCAGTCGCACGCGCCCGACCGGCCGGAGGGGGTCAACTACCCCGACCGCGGCGCGACCCGGCGACGGCCGCTGCCCGACGGGTACCACCACCTGCACCACCGGGTCCTGATCGGCCGCGGCCGGGCCGCCTTCGAGACGGCGGGCGCCGCCGTCACCACCTTCCGGCTGCACCGCGCCACGGGGATGCGGGTCCGCGCCGAACACGGCGCCGTGCGGCCGGGCGGCCGGGTCGAGGTCGGCATCGGCTTCGGACCGCTGCGGATCGACGCGCCGTGCGAGGTGATCTGGACGGCGTACGAACCGGCCCGGGTGGGGTTCGCCTACGGGACCCTCGACGGGCATCCCGAGTGCGGTGAGGAGGCATTCCTGGTGGAGCTGGCCGCGGACGGGTCGGTCTGGTTCTCGGTCACCGCGTTCAGCCGCCCGGCCGCCTGGTACACCCGGCTCGCCGGTCCGCTGGTCCCGGTGCTCCAGCGCGGCTACGCCCGGCTGCTGGGGCGCGGCCTGCGCGCGCTGGTGGCGCGCGGCTGATCCGGGGGCGCCCGATACTGGAGGCGATGGACTGGTTCACGGCGCCCGGGTACTGGCTCGGCCGGCTGGTCTTCCAGCGGGCCCTGGCGGGCGTCTATGTCCTCGCCTTCGCCGGGGCCGCCCTGCAGTTCCGGGCGCTGATCGGCGCCCACGGGATGCTCCCGGTCCCCCGCTACGTCCGGTTCGTGCCGTTCCGGCGGGCGCCCAGCCTGTTCCAACTGCGCTACTCCGACCGGCTCTTCGCCGGCTGCGCCTGGTTCGGGGCGGCGCTGTCGGCGGCGCTCGCGGCGGGCGCGGGGGACGCCGTCCCGCTGGGCGCGGCGATGGCGATGTGGGCGGTGCTGTGGGCGCTGTACCTGTCGGTCGTGAACGTCGGACAGACCTGGTACTCCTTCGGCTGGGAATCGCTGCTGCTGGAGGTGGGCTTCCTCGCGGTGTTCCTCGGCAACGCCCGGGTGGGTCCGCCGGTGCTCGTGCTGTGGCTGCTGCGCTGGGTGGTCTTCCGGGTGGAGTTCGGGGCGGGGCTGATCAAGATGCGCGGCGATCCGTGCTGGCGGCGGCTGACCTGCCTGTACTTCCACCACGAGACGCAGCCGATGCCCGGGCCGCTGAGCTGGTTCTTCCACCGGCTGCCGCGGCCGGTGCACCGGGTGGAGTGCGCCGCGAATCACGTCACCCAACTCCTGGTGCCCGTCCTGCTGTTCACTCCGCAGCCGGTGGCGTCCGTGGCGGCGGGGGTGATCGCGGGCACCCAGCTGTGGCTGGTCCTGTCGGGAAACTTCGCGTGGCTGAACTGGCTGACGATCGCGCTCGCGCTCTCGGCCGTCGACTTCACGGGGCTCGCCGGACCGCCGCCCGCCGCCGCGGGGCGCGCGGGCCCGCTCTGGTACGTGGTCCTGGTGTGCGCGCTCACCGCGCTGGTGCTGGTGCTCAGCAGGAATCCCGTCCGCAACCTGCTCTCGCGGCGCCAGGTGATGAACCGCTCCTTCGACGCGCTCCATCTGGTCAACAGCTACGGGGCGTTCGGGACCGTGGGGCGGATCCGGGACGAGGTGGTGGTGGAGGGGACCGCGGATCCCGCCCCGCACCGGGACGGCGCGTGGCGGGAGTACGGCTTCAAGGGCAAGCCGGGGCGGCCGGACCGGATGCCGCGCCAGTTCGCGCCGTACCACCTGCGCCTGGACTGGCTGATGTGGTTCGCGGCGCTCTCGCCCGGCTACGCCCGCGACTGGTTCGGGCCCTTCGTGGAGCGGCTGCTGGCGGGCGACCGGGACACGCTGCGCCTCCTCGGGCACAACCCGTTCCCGGACGCCCCGCCGCGCTACGTCCGGGCCCGGCTGTACCGCTACCGGTTCAGCACCCGGCGGGAACTGCGCGCGACGGGTGAGTGGTGGCAGCGCCGGCTCCTGCGCGAGTACCTGCCGCCCACCCGGCTCTCCGGGCCCGGCCCGGGGACGCACACGGAGCACGGTCCGGGCCCGGCGGAGCACCGCTCAGGCCAGTAGGGCCGCCTCCCGCTCCGCGCTGATGCCCTTGGCGGGCCGGTCCGGGCGCTGCGGGGCCACCCCGCCGATCCCCTGGAGCCAGCTCCAGGTGTCGGCCACGGTCTCCTCGATCGGGCGGCACACCAGGCCGGCGGCCAGGGCCTTGGAGACGTCGCCGCCGAACATGTAGTCGTGCAGCTCGCCCTCCGGCAGCCAGACGGGCAGCTCGGTCCACGGCTCCAGCCCGGCGTCCTCGATCACCCCCGGAGCGGTCCACCGCAGCTCCGCGCCGCCGCCCGTGACGGCCGCGACGGATTCGAGGAAGGTACCCATGGTGGCGTGTCCGAGCGGCGAGGCGAGGTTGTACGCTCCCCCGCGCCCGTCCCGCGCCGCGTCGAGGGTCCAGCGCGCGAGGTCGCGCACGTCGATGTACTGGAGTCGGAGCTCGCGCGGTCCCGGCGCCAGCATCGCTCCGCCGCGCGCCGCGCGGCCCAGCCACCAGGGCAGCCGCCCGACGTTCTCGTAGGGCCCGAGGATCAGGCCGGCGCGCACCAGCAGCGCGTGTTCCTCGCCGAAGGCGGCGAGGGCGGCCAGCTCGCCGCCGCGCTTGTCCTGGGCGTAGTCCACGGCCTCGGCGTCGGGCGAGCCCTCGACCACCGGGGCGTCCTCGCCCAGGCCGGGGGGTGAGGGGTAGGCGTAGACGGAACGGCTGGATATGTACGTGTAGTGCCCGACCCGCCCGTGCAGCAGGCGCGCGGTGTCGCGGACGGCGACGGGGGCGCCGCCCCAGGTGTCGACGACGAGGTCCCACTCCCCCTCGGCGAGGGCATCGAGCCCGCCGGGTTCGGTGCGGTCGCCGTGGAGGGAGTCGACCCCGGGCGGGGCTTCGTGCCGCCCCCGGTGGAAGACGGTGACCTCCCAGCCCCGCTTCAGCGCGTCCTCGGTGATCGCCCGGCCCACGAATTCGGTCCCGCCCAGCATCAGCAGCTTCATACCGGTCAGCCTGCCCGGCGGGAGGGGCCGCGGGAACCGGTGATCGCCGACAGCGATGACGCTGTCGGCGTAGGCCCTTCGGGAACTCGGCCGGGCGGGCGGACGCTCGGGGCCGGGCCGGGCCGCACGGTGCCCCCGCCGCCGGATCGGCGCGGGGGCACGGCACGGGGCGGGGCCGGGACGGTCAGTCGATGCCGGGCAGGATGTGCGGTTCCGCCAGGTCCTCTTCGTACCCGGCGAGCCGGATCGGCGCGGACCTGGCCCACACCTCCAGGGTCCCCAGCTCGTCCGAGCGGATGCGGGAGCGGTAATCCGTCCGCTCCATCAGGCCCTGGTCACGCTTGGTCAGTTCTGGTGTCACCGCGCACTCCTTTTGTGTCGCGTAACCCGGCGGGCGTACCGCTGCCGGGCAGGGAAAAAAGGACATCCGGACGCGGTGGCGCCATGGCTCTCGATACGGAGCGTTGCCCTGGTGGGGCCGTCCGTGTGCTTCAGGGTACACATATGAGCGGGGCCGCGCTCGATGGAAAGGTAAAATCCACTTTGAAGCTCTTGATTTCCCCCGGAATTCCAGGGCCGTGTACGCCCGGGTCCTCCTGTGTGACGAAGGGGACGGCTGCGCCGAACGAGTGAGCCCCGGTCCCCTGGGGAGGGGGCCGGGGCTCATCGCGTCCGCCGCGGGGCGGCGGAACGGGCGGGAACGGGGAGGCGGGGAAGCGGGCGGGCTACCAGTTGCCGGGCGCGTAGTCCTTGAGGAAGACGCCGAACAGGTCCTCGCCGGCCTCGCCGCGGACGATCGGGTCGTAGACCCGGGCCGCGCCGTCGACCAGGTCGAGCGGGGCGTGGAAGCCCTCCTCCGCGAGCCGGACCTTGTCCGGGTGCGGGCGCTCGTCGGTGATCCAGCCGGTGTCGACCGCGGTCATCAGGATCCGGTCCTTCTGGAACATCTCCTGGGCGCTGGTGCGCGTCAGCATGTTCAGCGCGGCCTTCGCCATGTTGGTGTGCGGGTGACCCGCGCCCTTGTAGCCCCGGCCGAAGACGCCTTCCATCGCGGAGACGTTGACCACGTAGCGGCGCTCGGCGGCGGCCGCGGCCATGGCCGGGCGCAGCTTGCTGATCAGGATGAACGGCGCGGTGGAGTTGCAGAGCTGGACTTCGAGGAGCTCGATCGGGTCCACCTCGGACACCGTCTGGATCCAGCTGTTGGTGTCGTGCAGGTCCGGGACCAGGCCGCCCGCGTCGATGGCGGTACCGGCGGCGATGCGCTCCAGCGAGGCCGAGCCGGAGACCAGGGCCAGTTCGGTGACGTCCTGGGCGCTGAGCTTCTCCCCGTTGCCCGTGGGCAGGGCGGCGACCCGGTCGACGGTGCCGCTGCCGAAGGTGCCGATGACCTCGGAGGCGGGCAGTTCGCCGGCGGGCAGCGGGGCGTTCTCGGCGGCGACCAGTTCGCTGTACGCGCCCGGGGAGCGGCGTACGGTCTGCGCGGCGTTGTTGATCAGGATGTCGAGGGGGCCCTCGGACGCCACCGAGTCGGCGAGCGCCACGACCTGCGCCGGGTCGCGCAGGTCGATGCCAACGATCTTCAGGCGGTGCAGCCACTCGTGGCTGTCGGGCATCGCCTTGAAGCGGCGGACCGCGTCGTTCGGGAAGCGCGTGGTGATGGTGGTGTGGGCGCCGTCGCGCAGCAGCCGCAGCGCGATGTACATGCCGATCTTGGCCCGGCCGCCGGTGAGCAGGGCGCGGCGGCCGGTGAGGTCGGTGCGGGCGTCGCGGCGCGCGCGGTTGAAGGCGGCGCAGTCCTGGCAGAGCTGGTGGTAGAAGGCGTCGACCTCGACGTAGCGCGTCTTGCAGACGTAGCAGGAGCGCGGGCGCTGGAGTATCCCGGCGATGGGGCCGCGGGTGGCGGTGCTCAGGGCGTTGCCCTGGGTCTCGTCGTCGATGCGTTCGGCGGAGCCGGTCGCGGTCGCCTCGGTGACGGCCTTGTCGTTGGCCGTCTTGAAGGCGCGGCGGTCCTGGCGGCGGCGCTGCTTGACCGTGCGGTAGATGCCGGCGGTCGCACGGCGTACGGTGACGGCGTCGGGGTGATCGACGTCCAGCTTGTCCAGCTCGTCGAGCACTGCGAGGCAGACCGCCAGGCGCTCGGGGTCGATGCCCGGGCCGTACGTCTGGATGTCTTCGGTCACCGTCATGGCCGTTGCCGTTCCTCGATCAACTCGTCCGCGTCCGCGTGCCGCGAACTCCTCAAAAGGAGAACTGTACGGATCCGACGCGCCCGGAACCAAACCCGCTGCCGCCCGCCTCACGGGTCGCGCTCGGATCATCACGTTATGTGCGTGAAGGGGCTGGATCAGGCCTCCGCCGACGGGGCGACCTGCCGTTCCGACACTACTCACGGACTACATCTTTGCTACGCGTGTACTACTCGCGGAGTACGGACGATCACCACCTGTGGGACGAGGAATACTCAAGCCGGACCGGGCATTGTGGCCCACATGAGTGCCCTAGCCCTGTCAGTCCTCCTCTGCTTGATCTCCGCGCTCGCCTACGCGGCCGGCGCGATCGTGCAGGAGCGGGTGGCGGAAAGCAGCCCCGGGCGGCCGTACGCGCCGCTGGCCAGGGGTGGCTGGTGGCTGGCCGTGGCGCTGAACGGGCTGGGTGCGCTGCTGCACGTGGTGGCCCTGGCGTACGGCCCGTTGAGCCTGGTCCAGCCGCTCGGAGCGCTCACGATCGTCTTCGCCCTGCCGATGGCCGCGGTCTTCGTCGGCCGCCGGGCGGGCTCGGCCGCCTGGCGCGGCGCGGTGCTGGCCACGGCGGGTCTGGCCGGTCTGCTGGCCCTGACCGGCGGTGACGGCGGCGCCGAGCAGACCCTCTCGGGCGGGGAGCGCACGCTGCTGCTGGCCCTGACGGCCGGGCTGTCGGCGGCCCTCTTCCTCGCGGCCCGCCGGGTCCGGCGGACGGTGCTGCGCAGCGTGCTGCTGGCGACGGCGGCCGGTACGGCCTTCGGCATGGGTTCGGTGTTCACCAAGTCGGTGGCGGAAGGCGTCGAACAGGGCGCCCTGCTCGGCCAGTCCTCGCAACTGGTCGCGATCGCCGCGCTCGCGGCGGCCGGACTGCTGCTGTCCCAGGCCGCCTACCGCGGCGCCGGGCTCACGGCGCCGCTGGCCACGGTGACCGTGGTCAATCCGGTGGTCGCGGCGAGCGTCGGCATCTCGCTGTTCGACGAGGGCTTCCGCTACGGCGCCCTCGGCACGCTGGCCGCGATGCTGAGCGCCGCGGTCGCGGCGGCCGGCCTGGTCCTGCTCACGGTCGTGCCGCCGCACACGCGGGTCTCATCCACCGCCGTCCCCGCGGCGCTTTCAGATGCCGACGCCGTGCCCGCGCAGGTAGGCGAGCGGGTCGATGTCGGTGCCGTAGCCGGGCCCCGTCCGGATCTCGAAGTGCAGGTGTGGTCCGGTGGTGTTGCCGGTCGAGCCGGAGCGGCCGATCCGCGTTCCCCCGCTCACCTGCTGACCGGCTTTGACCCCGAGGGCCGACAGGTGCGCGTACTGCGAGTACCGGCCGTCGGTGTGCCGGATGACCACCTGGTAGCCGTAGGCGCCGGCCCAGCCCGCCGACACGACCTCGCCGGGAGCGACGGCCTTGATGGCGGTTCCGGTCGCCACCGGGAAGTCGACGCCCGTGTGGTAGCCGCTGGACCATGAGGAACCCGCGACGTGGTAGGCCGTGCCCGTGCTCGCCTCGACCGGTGCGGTGTACGTGCCGGAGGAGGCGGGCTTCGGCTTGGCCGCCGCCGGTTCGACGGGCTTGACCGGGTCGGCGGTGCGCGGCGGTTTCTCGGGTGAGGGCGTCGGCTTGGGCGTGGTCCTGGGTGCGGGAGTGGGCACGGGCGCGGGGGTGGCCGCGGGCGGCGGGACCGGGGGCTTCGGCGTGACCGGGGCGGCCGTGATCCGCAGGGTCAGCCGCTGGCCCGGGAAGATCAGGTCGGGATCGGCTCCGACGGTGGCCCGGTTGGTCTCGTAGAGCGCCTGCCAGCCGCCTTCGACGTGCTGGCCCCGCGCGATCGCCGAGAGCGAGTCGCCCGGCGCGACAACGTACGGATTGGGCAGGACGGGCGTACCCGTCGGGGTGGGCGCGGCGCTCCGAGGGGCGGCGGCCGGGACCGTTTCCGTCTGCGGCTTGGGAGCCTGCGGCGGCTTGGCGGTCTGCTGCGCCGTGGCGGGCCGGGCCGGGACGGTCCGCGCCTTCGGGGTCACCGCGGGGGCGGCGCCGCCCCGGCTGAGGCCGGCCTCCTTGGAACAGACGGGCCAGGCCTGCGGTCCCTGCGCGCCCAGCACCTTCTCGGCCACCGCGATCTGCTGGTCCTTGGTGGCCAGGTCGGCGCGGGCGGCGTACGCCGTGCCGCCGAAGGCGCGCCAGGTGCTCTGGCTGAACTGGAGCCCGCCGTAGTAGCCGTTGCCGGTGTTGATGTGCCAGTTGTTCGTGGACTCGCAGGTGGCGACCTTGTTCCACGTGTCGACGGTGGCGGCGTGGGCGGCACCGGCGCCGATGAAGGGCAGCGCGATTCCGGCGCCTCCCGCGGTCACCACCAGCGAAGCCCGGTTGATGGTGCTTGGCTGGTACCGGCGGTGCCGGCCCCGTACGCCCATGGGAGCCCCCTTGAAGACATCAGGAACCGCACAACCTAACGGCGCGACACGACCAGGACAAGGGGCGCAACACGGCGCGTGGTCAAGGGGGTTGAGGCGTTCTCCGCGTGGAGGAGATCCATCGGCGGCCGCGCCGGGGTAGCGTCGGCCTCCTCCCTGCCCGAGGGGGCACGGGAGAACACCCCGGCACACCGAGGCATACCAGGAGCGCACGATGACCAGCACGGCCCAGATCGGCGTCACCGGGCTCGCGGTGATGGGCAGCAACCTCGCCCGGAACTTCGCCCGCAACGGCTACACCACCGCCGTCCACAACCGCACCGCCTCCAAGACGCGCGCCCTGGTCGAGGAGTTCGGACACGAGGGCACCTTCATCGCCGCCGAGTCGGCGAAGGAGTTCGTGGACGCGCTCGAACGCCCCCGGCGCCTCGTCATCATGGTGAAGGCCGGTGAGCCGACCGACGCCGTGATCCGTGAGTTCGCGCCACTGCTGGAAGAGGGCGATGTGATCATCGACGGCGGCAACGCGCACTTCGAGGACACCCGGCGGCGCGAGCGCGAGCTGCGCGAGCAGGGCATCCACTTCGTGGGCGTGGGCATCTCCGGCGGCGAGGAGGGCGCGCTGCTCGGCCCGAGCATCATGCCCGGCGGCTCGCCCGAGTCGTGGGCAGCCCTGGGCCCGATGCTGGAGAAGATCTCCGCCAAGGCCGCCGACGGTACGCCGTGCACCTCGCACGTGGGTCCGGACGGCGCGGGCCACTTCGTGAAGATGGTGCACAACGGCATCGAGTACGCCGACATGCAGCTGATCGCGGAGGCCTACCACCTGCTGCGCGAGGTCGCGGGGTACTCCCCCGCCCGGATCGCGCGGACCTTCCGTGACTGGAACCGCGGCCGGCTGGACTCCTACCTGATCGAGATCACGGCCGAGGTGCTGGCGCACACGGACGCGGCGACCGGGCGCCCGTACGTCGATGTCGTGGCAGACGCGGCGGAGCAGAAGGGCACCGGCCGCTGGACCGTGCAGATCGCGCTGGACCTCGGCGTTCCCGTGTCGGGCATCGCCGAGGCCGTCTTCGCGCGGGCCGTCTCCGGCCACGCGGACCTGCGCGCGGCCGCGCGGGCGCTGGGCGGCCCGTCCGCCTCGGCGCTGCCGGCCGAGGAGGCCGACGCGTTCGCCGCCCGGGTGGAGCAGGCGCTGTACGCGTCCAAGATCGTCTCGTACACCCAGGGCTTCCACCAGATCCAGGCCGGCAGCGCGGAGTACGGCTGGGGCGTGGACCCCGGCGCCGTGGCCTCGCTGTGGCGTGGCGGCTGCATCATCCGGGCCGCCTTCCTGGACCGCATCCGGGCCGCCTACGACGCCCGGCCGGACCTGCCCAGCCTGCTGGCGGACGAGCGGTTCGCCGAGGAGATCGGCGCGGCCCAGGACGACTGGCGCGCGGTCCTGGCGACCGCCGTCCGCCAGGGCATTCCGGTACCGGCCTTCGCGGCCTCGCTGGCGTACTACGACGCGCTGCGCGCGGACCGGCTCCCGGCGGCGCTGACCCAGGGCCAGCGGGACTACTTCGGGGCGCACACCTACCGGCGCACGGACCGGGAGGGCTCGTTCCACACCCTCTGGAGCGGCGACCGCTCCGAGGTCCGCACGGACGGCTGACGGAGCCGCCGCCCCCGGCGGCGCCGGGCACTCACCCGGCCCGAGGGATTCGGGCCGGGTACTCGCCCGAGGGGTCCCGGGCGGTACTCACCCGAGGGGTCCGGGCCGGTTGCTCAGCCGATGGGTCCGGGCTGCGGAAGCGGCGCGGGCCCCGGGGGCGGCTGGATCGGGTCCGGCTCGGGCACCGGGCCCGGTACGGGCGGCGCGGGCCGGGGCCCGGGCGGCGGCGGCCCGGGGACGGGCGGCGCGGGAGCGGGCGGCGGGGGCGTGGGGTCGGGCTTCGCGGGGTCGGGGAGGCTCGGGTCGGGCCAGGGGTTCGGGAACGGATCCGGCACCCCCGGCTCCGGTACGGGCTCGGTCCCGGCCGGGACGGTGGGCTCCGGCAGGCGCCCGGGGCTCTGGTTCTCTGCGTTTCGCACCATAAGCCCCACCTTCCCGCGATCCCGGGCGCTATGCCCGCCGGAGCGCGCCCACCGCCGCCGCGAGGCCGACCGCGGGGCTGGCCAGCAGCGGGATGGCCGTCACCGCCCGTTCGAGCGCGCCGGCCATCGAGACCTGGGCCAGCACGATCACGTCCGCGTCGGTGACCGCTTCCGCCGCCGCGGCCACGAGGGCGAGGCAGCCCGCGTCGTCGCCCGCCTCGAACCGCTCCCAGGCGCCCGGCACCACATGCGGCCGCGGGCACAGGGCCGCCGCGTACCCCGCGCGCTCCCGGTCGAGGGCCGCGCCCTCTTCCCGGATCAGGGCCAGCGTCGGGGCGAGGGTGCTCTCCACGGTGGCCAGGACCGCGATGCGGGGGCCCGTACGGACGGCGGCCGCGGCCATGGGCCGGTCGACCCGCAGCACCGGACGGCCCAGGGCCGGCCCGAGGGCTTCGGCGACCGCGCCGATCGTCGAGCAGGTGCAGAGCACCGGGCCGTCCCCGCCCTCCGCCGCGCTGAGCAGGGCCTCGATCTCCCCCGTGACCGCCGCCGGACCCTCCGCCCGGGCGCGCTCCAGCAGCCCGGGCACGACGAGGTGCCGCAGCGCCGCCCCCGGGTGGTGCCGGTCGCGCAGCCCGTCGAAGACCGGGACGTGCACCGGGGAGGTGTGCAGCAGGGTCAGGGCGCCCGGACCGTCCGCCGCGCTCACCACCGCGCCGGGTCGGAGGCGAGCTGCCGCTTCGCGGCCTCCACGACCTCGGCGTCCGGCTGCGGCGCCTGCTCGGGGTGGCGGGCGGCCCAGCTCGCCGCGTACGGGCAGAGCGGCACCACGGCGACCTGCTCGGCGGCCGCGATGCCGTAGAAGGCGCGGACGAGGTCCCCGGCGATCCCCCGGCCCTCGTGGCCCGGCTCGACCACGGTGTGGACGGCGACGAGGGCACCCGCGCCCGGCCCGGAGCGGAGCACGAAGTAGGCGATCACACCGACCCGCTCCGCGCCGTCGAAGGCTCCCAGCCGCCCGGCGGCCCGGTCGTCCCTGATCTCGATCGTCATGCCCCTCGCCCCTCGTTCAGTGTGTGTCCCGCCAGTGCGTGTCCCGCGGCCACGGGTTTCAGATCGCGACGGCGTGCGGGCCGCGCCGCTGGTCCGTCCCCGGCACCGGAGCGGACGGATCCACGCCCAGCTCGACGATCCGGTTGTCCGCGTCGACGTGCACCACCCGCGGCACGAACGCCCGCGCCTCGGCATCCTCGAACTGCCCGTAGCTGATGAGGATGACCAGGTCACCGGGGTGCACCAGATGGGCGGCGGCCCCGTTGATCCCGATCACCCCGGAACCGCGCTCGCCCTCGATGACGTACGTCTCCAGCCGCGCGCCGTTGTCGATGTCGACGATGTGCACCAGCTCCCCGGGCAGCAGGTCCGCCGCCTCCATGAGATCGGCGTCGACGGTCACGGACCCGACGTAGTGCAGATCGGCCTGGGTGACGGTGGCCCGGTGGATCTTGGACTTGAACATGGTGCGCAGCAATGTGAGCTCCTAGAAGACGGCTCCCTGCCTGCTTTCTGCAGGTCAAGGGCGTTCTGCACTTTACACCGGCAGCCGTCGGACCGGAGGTCCCAAGGATCGATTACCCCTCACGAGAAGGCTCCTGGCCTGCGCTTCCGTGGGCACCGAGGCTGTTGTGACGCTCCCGCCCAGGCGCCGCATCGGGCCCATGCGCATCGTCCGCCATGTCAATGACGACGAGCCTGATGGCGCTGTACCGACGCGCGTCGGACAGGATCTCGCTGCACGCCGGACGGGAAGAACCGCCGACGGCAGAGCGGCACAGGAGCAACCGGTCACCGGCCAGCTGCTCTTGCGCCGCTCGGGGTGGCAAGCTCGTTGCCCATCGCCGACCGGCGGTCCATGACCTCGGGCCGCCGCCGTCCAGGATGTTTCCGAGTCTCTTTCCACTCGATTTACCGGCCGCGAACCGCTCCGCCACATCTGGCGGTAGACGCATTCGAGGGGTCCGGCTCGCCCGCCGGCGCGGGGACCCCGGGCACTTCATGAGCGAATCGGCGTCGAGGGGGCTGTCGACAGCCCCCTCGCTCGAAATCATCCGCTCGCTGCACCCTGGCTCATGACACGGGCCCGCTCGTCCAGTTCTCGGGCGAAGCCGAGCCAGGTCTCCGCATACTGGCGCGCCAGAGTGACGACCAGATCGCCGCAGTGCGAAGGCACCACATCGGCCAGCTTGGCCCACCCGTCGTCCCCGATCGCATTCCGCTGCAGCAGCCTCAGCAACTGCCTCCCTTCCTCCTTGTAGCGAAGGGATGGATCCAGCAGCAACCGGTCGACCAAGGAGGCGGGATCCGTCTCGGGCAGCCGGGCTGCCGGTGCAGAGCGGCGCTGCACCGGCACTACGGTGCAGCTGACCTGATCTCCGGTAGACACCTCGCCGGGCTTCTCGGGCACAGGCAGTTCGCCGACCTGGAGCCGCTTTCGGACGTCACTCACGGTGGCTGGGGAGATTCCGGCCAACCGTGCGATCTCGCGCAACGAGGCGTCAGGGTTCTCAGCGATGAGCTCCGCGGCTCTCCTGCGCCCCTCGACGCTGTTCAACGGTCTGACTTTCCCGTCCAGCCCGACCCTGGCGTTCAGCTCCGGTGTGCCGTCGCCCGAACGCCGACGGATCGCCGCAACCGCCCGGGCACCCAGCCCCGAAGCCCTCGCGATCGCCCGGTCCGACATCTGCGAATGTGACGCAATGATCCGCCCGGCGGCAGCCACCCGGTCCGATCGCGAAAGCGGCAGACCATGGGTCACATTTGCTTCTACAGCCCGAAGGAAGGCTTCTTCGGCAGTCCCGTCGAAAAACTCGACATGAATCGTTTCGTGGCCCTTGAGGAAGGCGGCCACCAGACGGTGCATTCCGTCAATTACCCGAAGCGTGCGCCGATCGACCAGAATAGGGGGAAGCAACCCCTCAAATTCCACCAACCGAGCAACGTGATCCGCATCCTGCCCTTCAGAACGCGGCGATTCGCCCGGGAGCAGCGATGCTATCGGGAACGCCACGACTTCCCGGATGGAAGGTTCGCTGGGCGCAGTTACTCCGATCGAGTTAACAGCATGCCCATCCCGCACCAAACCAAGTGGACTGACATCTTGCCGATTCAAACTCATCCCCCGTTGGATGTAAGAATCTATATTTCCCGAGAATCACAAGACCAAAAGGACTCGCGGGTTGATGTGATCACATGACGTCGACGGATGTGTGCGGCCAGGCCGATACAGGGCATGCCAAAGGCCCCCCTCTCATCGACCCCCGCTCTCACCTCCAACCCCGAGCATCACACCTGCAACAGCAGCAACAGCGCGTCTCATACTGACCGTTGGACTCGGAGCTGTCGAGCGACGCGTTCAAGTCTGGCCGAAACCGAGTCGATCTTGAGGGGTGACGCCCCGCAGACACAGACCATCGCCGCTGCCGCCCGTGTTCAACTGCTGCGCTACACCGTTTGAACGTCCCGCCGACTCAAGCCGATCGGGTGGTTCATCACGTACGCGTAGTTCCGGCTCAACTCGGCAGATTCGCGCCATAGTTCCGCTGCCGCGCACATGCAGGGTCACCAGCGGGCCGTCAAAATTCCGGGCGTCTTTGCGTTCGCTCTCAGGGCGGCGTGCCGATTTAACTCCGCGGCAAGGACCTGACGGTGAACAAATGGAATCGAGGGCCTTCGGTCATGTGGGTGACAGGCTCCCAGCCGTTCTTCTGCCAACGGTACATGCTGTAACCGAGACTGACGGTGAGACTACGGATCAGGCTGCCTCGGGCAGCGTCACACCTCACGAAATGAGCGTCGTCTCTTTCCAGCAGGATCGAGGGGCGATCGCGCAGCAGGGTATGGAAAGCCCCGACGAGCGCGGCCTCGAGGTCCTCCGAGCCGAGCTTTATGAAGTTGACTTTTGTCAGCCCCACCTGTCGGCACAGGTTGTCGATGGTGCCGGGCCGCTGCCGCCCGTCTCCGGAAACCATGGCGTGCAGGGTGACGTTGCCGCAACCGAGCAAGGTCGTCCCAAGGGTCAGGCGGCCGATCGGTCGGAGCCGACGCTCGACGCTGTGGACCTGTCCGGTCGGCCCTGCGAGCACGGCCAGGGCCCGGGTGTACCGACCGTGCTTGGCGCGGACATCCAGACACACGTCACCCGATCCCACCAGCCCGGACAAGCCAGCCAATTCCTGTACCGCCCAAAGCCCCCCCAGACCGGAAGCCCAACGCAGAGCGGCTGCCGCAGATCTGAGGCGAATGCCGGCCCGTCGGCCGTTGTCTTCGTCGGGACAGTTCTGCCTGCCCGGGTGCGGCGAGCTGTGACCCATCGACCACCTTCCGAAAATGCGCTGCTCCGGTATGACAGCCGCGGTGATCGAAGACGCCCCGCGGCAGGCTGATGCGCGCACGAGCCTAGGGGCCATGACTGCGGCGGCGCATCAACCCACGGGTGACATCGGATGTCCTGTGGGCGTACCCCTTTGTCATCCTGAGGGGTGCTCGCGAACGAGGAGCGCAGCACGTGCCACGTGGTGTCGTGACGGGGCAACCGCTGGCGATGCACCTGATACCGGCGGCGGGAGTGGGCAACTCCCCTGTCTCGAGGCGAAACCGCGCGCAGCCGACACGCCCTTGAGGCGGTCGGCTGCGCGCGCTGCGGAAGCGCCTACTTCTCCATCGCCGCTATCAGGCTCTTGGGGCGCATGTCGGTCCACGACTTCTCGATGTAGTCGAGGCAGTCCTGGCGCGCGGCCTCGCCGAACACCGACTGCCAGCCCTCGGGCACGTCGACGAAGACCGGCCAGAGGGAGTGCTGGCCCTCGTCGTTGACCAGGACCAGGTAGTTGGCGTCGGGGTCGTCGAACGGATTCGTCACCACGTCGTCCTTTCTCGGGGGCATGATGTGGACCGCTCGGCCCAACCGGACCCACTATGGCCCAGGCCTCTGCGGACAAGTCAACCACCGGCCTGGAGTACTGACTTCTCCGCGTTCAACTGTGCCGATGCGTCAGTTGGACGGCCTGTTCCGCGCTCCGTCGACTCCTTGATCAGCGTGCCGGGACGGTGCGAAGGTGAGGCTCGGGTAGTGCCGTATCTCGGCCGGAACACCCCCCTCCTTCCAGCATCCGGAGACACCCTTGTCCACGACGACCGTCAGCGAGGGTGCGCCATGCCCTTCGTGAAGACCAACGGAATCCAACTGTCCTACCAACGCGCCGGCCGCGGCCAGCCGGTACTGCTCATCATGGGATCGGGCGCAGCGGGCCATGTCTGGACCCTGCACCAGACGCCCGCGCTGCATCAGGCCGGGTACGAGACGATCGTGTTCGACAACCGCGGCATCGCGCCCTCGGACGCGCCCCCCGGCAAGTACTCGCTCGATGACATGGTGGCGGACACCCGAGGTCTGATCGAGGCGCTGGGCATCGGCCCGTGTCACGTCGTAGGGACCTCCATGGGCGCCATGGTCGCGCAGGAGCTGGCCCTCGAGGCGCCCCACCTGGTGCGCTCCGCGGTATTGATCGCCACCCGGGCGCGGTCGGACACGGCCCGACGGGCGTTGTGGACCGCGGACCGGGCACTTCGGGACAGTGGCGTCGCGCTGCCCGCCAAGTACGCGGCCGTCCGCCAGGTGCTCGAAATGCTGTCGCCCGCGACCCTGAACGACGATGACGCCATCGCGACATGGCTGGAGATCTTCGAGCTGACCGGTGGCGGCGCGGACGCGGACGGGCAGAGCTGGGTGGACCGGACCGGGGACCGCCGCGAGGCGCTGGGCCGGATAACGGTGCCGTGCCACGCCATCGGTTTCACCGATGACCTGGTCTGTCCGCCTCACCTGGTCGCCGAGGTCGCCCACGCCATCCCGGACTGCGATTTCGTGGAGATCCCCCGCTGCGGCCACCTGGGAAACCTGGAGCGTCCGGACGCGGTCAACACCGCGATCATCGAGTTCCTCGAAAAGAACTGACGGACCACCACGAGAGCGAGGCAGGTTTCCATGGCGCCAAAAGGCGGCCCCCCGCTGAGTCCCTCCAGGCTGCGGATGGAGAAGAACGGGATCACCAACCAGCGGGTCAAGCCGGGTACGGTGCGGCGGATCCTGCCGTACGCCCTGCGCTACCCCTGGCATCTGGCCCTGCTGTTGCTGACCACGATCGCCGACGCGGTGGCCACGGCGGCCAGTCCGCTGATCCTGAAGATGATCATTGACGACGGCATCATGCCCGGACGCACCGGTGTCGTCGTGGGCCTGTGCGGGGTCGTGGCCGGGATAGCCGTGCTCAACGGGGGCGGTCTCTATGTCCAGGCCTGGTGCTCCGGCCGGATCGGCGAGGGCTTGGTCTTCGACCTGCGCACGAAGGTGTTCGCGCACATACAGAACCAACCACTGGCCTTCTTCACCCGTGCCCAGACGGGTTCCCTGGTCAGCAGGCTCAACGCTGACGTGGTGGGGGCCCGCCAAGCCCTGACCACCCTGCTCACCACAGCGGTGTCCACCGTCTTCACGCTGATCCTGATTCTCGCGGCGATGTTCTACCTCTCCTGGCAGGTGACCCTCGGCGCGCTGCTGATGATTCCGCTCTTCCTGCTGCCAGTGCGTCTGATCGCCGGCCGTCTGCAGCGGCTCACCCGGCAGACGATGAACCTGGACGCCGAGATGAGCTCCATGATGAACGAGCGGTTCAACGTCTCGGGCGCGATGCTCGTGAAGCTCTACGGCCGTGCCTCGCACGAGTCCAGCCTGTTCGCGAGCAAGGCCGGCCGGGTCCGCGACGTCGTCGTCATGCAGGTCGTCTACAGTCGGATCCTCTTCCTCATCACCTCCTTGCTCACCGCGGTCACCACCGCCCTCGTCTACGGTCTCGGCGGCACCCTGACCATCGAGGGCACCCTGCAGATCGGCACCCTGGTGGCCCTGGTCACCCTGCTGATGCAGCTCTACGGGCCGATCAACCAGCTGTCGACGCTCCAGGTGAACGCGATGACCGCGCTGGTCAGCTTCGACCGGGTCTTCGAGGTGCTCGACCTGGAGCCGCTCATCAAGGAGCGGCCCGGGGCCCTGGAGCTGCCCACGGCGGGGGACGGGGCCGAGGCACCGGCCGTCGAGTTCGAGCGGGTCTCCTTCCGCTATCCGAAGGCCGACGAGGTATCGCTCGCCTCGCTGGAGAGCATCGCGCACCGGCTGCCCGAGCGCGCGGACGAGACGTGGACGCTGGAGGCTCTGAGCTTCACCGCCCCCGCCGGTAAACTGACCGCCCTGGTCGGCCCGTCCGGCGCCGGCAAGACCACCATCACCCAGCTGGTGCCCCGGCTCTACGACGCCAATGAGGGCACCGTACGAATCGGTGGTCACGACCTGCGGGATCTGACCCTGCAGTCGCTGCGGGACACCGTCGGCGTCGTCACCCAGGACGCGCACCTGTTCCATGACACGCTCCGCGCGAACCTGGAGTACGCGCGTCCCGGGGCGAGCGAACAGGAGCTGATCGAGGCCTGCCAGGCGGCGATGATCTGGGACTCCATCAGCAGCCTTCCGGACGGTCTTGACACCATGGTCGGCGACCGCGGCTACCGGCTCTCCGGCGGGGAGAAGCAACGGATCGCCCTGGCCCGGCTGCTGCTCAAGGCCCCACCGGTCGTGGTCCTCGACGAGGCCACCGCACACCTGGACTCGGAGTCCGAGGCGGCCATTCAAGAGGCCCTGAAGTCCGCGCTGGCCGGGCGGACCTCGCTGGTGATCGCCCACCGACTGTCCACCATCCGCGAGGCCGATCAGATCCTGGTGGTGGAGGCCGGCCGGATCCGCGAGAGCGGGACCCACGAGGAACTGCTGGCCCTGGGGGGTCTGTACTCCGACCTCTACCACACGCAGTTCGCCGACCAGCGCCCCGCGGACGAAGCCGAACTGGTCACCGAACTGCGCTGAGCAGGACGGGTCACCACCCGCGCGAACGCCGCGAGGCCGGCTTCCCGTCGTCCTCCCGGCGTTCGGTCCGGCCGCGACACTTCCCTGGCGAAGACCAGCTGCACGGACCGACAGACGTACGAAACGGATCCGCGGCGCCGCTCCTGGTGAGCGGCGCCGCGGATCCGTCGGAGCGGGGCCGCAGGTCAGCGGCCCTGCCAGACGGGCTCGCGTCCCTGCGCGAAGGCCCGCGGCCCCTCGATGGCGTCCTCGCTGCCACGGCGCCGTTGCTCCCAGCCGAACGGGGTGCTGAAGGCCGCCTCAAGCGGCATGTCGACCGAGCGCATCACTGCCTCCTTGATGGCCCGCACCGCTAGCGGCGCGCTGCGCAGCAACTCCTCGGTCCACTCGGCCACGCACGCGTCGAGCCTGTCGTGCGGAACGACCTCGTTGACCATCCCCCACCGCAGTGCATCGGCCGCGCTCATCCGCCGGCCCGTCAGCAGATGGCCGAGCGCCACCTTCAGCGGGACCTGCCGGGCCAGCCGGAAGGCGCCGCCGGCGCCCGGTACCAGGCCGAGCCGGGCCTCCGGCAGGGCGAAGACGGCCTGGTCGGAGGCGATGATGAGGTCACATGCGAGGGCGAGTTCGAAGCCTCCGCCGAGGGCGTACCCGTTGACCCGGGCGATGACGGGCTTGGACAGGGTGAACCGCTCGGTCAGCCGGGGCCAGCCGGGCTGGCCCCGGCTGCCGAAGGTGGACCGCGGCACCCCCTGCTCATCGAGCCGGGCCCGCTCCTTGAGGTCCTGCCCGACGGTGAAGGAGCGTTCTCCCGCGCCGGTCAGGACCGCGACCCGGACCTCGTCGTCGGCCTCCACATCGTCCCAGACCGCGGCGAGTTCCTCGTGCATCCGCAGGTCCATGGCGTTGAGCACCGCGGGCCTGTTGAGCGTCACGTGGGCGACGTGGTCCTTCTTCCGGTACAGCACGCGCTGCTCGTCCGCGTGCACCGTCACCTCTGCGCCTCCTTCTCCGCGGTGAACCGGCCGACCTTGTGGATCACATCGGAGCTGTACAGGCGTAGCGCCTGCACCAGCGCGAACTCCGCCATGTAGCAGCGGAATTCGTCCGCGGACTCCTCGGCGAGGTGGAGCATCCGCCGGTTGGCGACCACCGCCGGGCCACGCAGGCGCTCGACGCTCCGCTCGACGGCCTCGTCCAACGCATCGGCCTCGTGTACTTCGTCGATCAGCAGGCGGGCCTGGGGCTCGGTCGCCCAGATCCGGCGCCCCTCCAGGATGACCTGGCGTGACAGCCGGGTACCGGCCGCCCGGCTCAGCCTGAAGTTGCCGGCGCCCGGGATGATGCCCTCCTTGGCCGCCGGGAGACTGAAGAAGGCGTCCGAGGCGGCGATCACGTGGTCGAAGACGAGGAGGAGCTGGGCACCACCGCCGATGGCGAAGGTGTCCACCACCGCGACCCAGGGCTTCTCGACGGTCCGTGGCCGCCAGGCGGCCCCGTCCTCGACCACGAGTCCCCGCAGGATCTTGTGGATGTAGCCGAGTTCCCGCCGCAGCAGGAAGTCGACCAGCGAGATGCCGCCGCCGTGCAGGGACTTGAGGTTGATGCCGGCACTGAAGACGCGCTTGCCGCGGTAGCGGGGATGGGTCATCTCGCCGCCGCGCAGCAGGGCCACCTCCACGGCCGGATCGAGCAGGGCGAGGTCGACCGCGGTTTCGATGTCCTCGATCTGCTGGTTGTCCTCGGCATTGAGACAGTCGTCTCGGCACATGGTCAGCCGCGCCACGCCATCGGTGCGCTCCATCCGTACGGAGCCCAGATCCGCCCGGCCCGTGCGGGTGAATTCCGGCAGGATCGCCAGGGCCCGCGGGGTCGGACGCAGCATCGCGTCGAGCAGGTGAGGGCCGGCCAGTGGCGAGCCCAGTACCTTCCCGAAGAAGATGCCCTGGTCGATCTCGTGCCCCTCCTTCCCGGCCTGCGCCCTGATCCCTTCCGTCTCCAGCTGGGAGGTGGTGGGCACCAGCCCGGGGAACGCTTCCGCGGCCGCCGAGGCCAGCTCGGCCACCCGCAGGTGGCGGGTGCGTGCCTCGGTGAGCTCGTCGTAGACCGCGTCGACGTGCGTGTCCAAGAAGACGGCGCGCAGCGACCTGACGGCGTCGGTGGCCGCAGCGGCCGTCGCCCGCTGTTCCTCGGTACGGCGCTCCGGCGCGGGCAGAAGTCCCAGCGCCTCTCCGGCGTGCGTGGCAGCCGCGGTGAGCGCCTTGCGGGCACTGCCCAGGTCGGCCCGGACGGCCCGCAGGGTGTCCTGCGGGCCTGCGGCCGTCACGAAGCGGCTCCGACGGCCGCCCGGCGCAGCGCGCGGTCGCAAGCGGCGAGGTGGACTCCGAGCGCCTCCTCGAAGGTGGTGGTCGTGGCGTCCAGCATCAGCTGTCGCCGGATGGCCAGTTCGGTGCCGGTGACGGCGCCGGCCCGCTCCCCCGCCGCGGCCTCGGCGGCAGGCAGGTCCTGGACGAGTTCGTCGACCAGGTGGAGGGCGAGCGCATCGGCTGCGTCGACCGGGGTGCCGAAGAGAACCGCCCGGCGGATCGCGGCGGCGCCGACGCCGTGCTGGGCCAGCCGGTACAGCGCCATTCCCGGCCAGGTGGCCCCGTCGCCCACGGGTACGACCAGACGCACCGTATCGGTCGCGATGCGGTAGTCGGTGGCGAGCAGCGCCTCCAGGGCGAGTCCCCCGCAGTCGCCGTCGGCGACGGCGATGGTGGGTGCGGGCAGCCGCTCCAGGCGCCGCAGGGCCCGCTCCCACTTGCTGACCAGCGCCACGGTCAGGTCGGCCGGGGGCACCCCATCGGGTATGCCGGACACGTGGACGATGACGCGGCTGCGGCCGGCGTGGTCCTCGGCCCTGTCACAGACCGCGCTCACCAGGGCGACGGACTCGGCCGACAGGCCCTTACGCCCGTCGATCCGCAGGACGAGGTCATCGCCGTCGATCCGTACGGTCGTGCTCTCAGCTTCGTTTTCGCTGTTCATCTGACTTCCCGTCACCATTGCACCAACACGGTCTCGATGGTCGATCCAGGGCCCATGGTCATCAGGACGCCGTAATCACCTGCCCTGGTGACGCCCTCCTGCATCAGCCGTTCGTAGGAGAACAGGAACGAGCCGCTGGACAGATTGCCGTAGTCCCGCAGTACTCCGGTGGTATGCCGGACGTCGTGGCGGGTGAGGCCGAGATTGACCCGGACCGCGTCGATGACCTTCTTGCCGCCGGAGTGCACCAGCCACTGGCTGATGGCGCTGCGACGCAGTCCGGCGCCGGCGAGCAGCCGGTCGACGACCTGCTCCGCGTTGGCCCCGACCACGTACGGGACGTGCGGATCGAGATAGAAGCTGAACTTGCCCTGCTCCTCGTCCCAGTCGTAGCGCATGGCCCCGATGGCGTCGGTGATCAGATGACTGGCGAAGCCCAGGATCTTCGGGCCTGCCGAGGCGGCCGGCGGGTCGGACGGGGTATGCGCGGCGTCCGGGCTTTCGGCGACGACGGCGATGGCGGCGGCGCCGTCACCGAAGAGGCTGTTGACCACTGCGGTGCGCATGGACCCGTCGATGACGTAGGCGGCGGAGCAAGCCTCCGCGCACAGCATGACGGCGACCTTGCCGGGGTTGGCCACGGCCCAGCTGGCGGTGGCGTTCAGGGCGTTCAGGCCCGCGTTGCAGCCCATGCCGACGACATCGACCCGGCTGGTTTTGGGCAGGATTCCCATCTCATGGATCAGGTGCGCGCTCAGACCGGGAGTGAGGAAGCCGGTGGTGGTCGTGCAGCACAAGTAGTCGATGTCCGACAGCGCGAGGCCGGAGTTCTCCAGGCAGGCGCGCACGGCGCGTGCTCCCATGTCGAGGGCCAGCCTCTTGTGCTTGGCCAGGAGCTCGCCCTGCGCTTCGGGGAGGCAGGTGCCTTCCTCGTCCCGCGGTGGGATGGTCAGGTAGCGGCGTTCGATCGCGCTGTTGAGGAAGACCGAGCGGACCTTGGGGTCCGTGATCTTGAATATGTCGAGCAGTTCCCGCTGGGAGTAGGAGTGCCCGGAGTTGGCCGTGCCGATGCCCACGATCCGGGCGGCACCCGCGGATGCCTTCCACTCGGGAACCGCGGGGACGAGGAGATCGGTGGGGCGCGGCGGACTCATGCTGGTGGTCATCGGAAGGTCCATCCCCACATACGGGTCTTGCTGCGGACAGGGCACACTGCAACGGACACGTCAATCAACCTTCCAGGTAGTCGGCAGAGGGTGCCGGGGGGACGCACGGGTCAGTCCCGCAGTTCGAGCGTGCAGCACTTCACACTGCCCCCCGCCTTGAGCAGTTCGGTCAGGTCCACACCGATCGGCTCGAAGCCGCGCGCCGCGAGCTCCTTCGCCAGGTGGGTGGCTGCTTCCGGAAGCAGCACGTGGCGGCCGTCGGAAAGGGCGTTGAGGCCGAATACGGCCGCGTCCTCGTGGGTGGCCAGGACGGCGTCCGGGAACAGCTCGCGCAGCACGGCCTGACTGCCTTCGGAGAAGGCGGCCGGGTAGTACATGACCTCGTCCTCGGAGAGCACCGACAGCGCGGTGTCCAGGTGGTAGTAGGACGGGTTGACCAGGCGCAGGCTGGTCACGGGCACTCCGAAGAACTCCTGGGCCTCGGCGTGCGAACGCGGGTCGGTCCGGAAGCCGGTGCCGGCCAGCAGGCGCCGGCCCACGGAGAGGTAGTCGCCTTCACCTTCGTTGATGTATTCCGGCCAGTGGGTCTCCTCGTAACCGTGCTGGCGGAACCAGTCCAGATACGCGGGGCCCTCGGCGGTGCGCTCCACGTGCCGGAACCGGGCGGCGAACACCTTCCCGTCCAGCACGGTCGCGCCGTTGGCCGCGAAGACCATGTCGGGCAGCCCCGGGATCGGGTCGATCTCCTGGACGGTGTGGCCGAGGTCACGGTAGAGGTCGCGCAGGGTCTCCCACTGGCTGAGGGCGAGTGCGTCGTCAACCGGCTTCTCCGGGTGCATCCAGGGGTTGATGGAATAGCGGACGTCGTAGAACTCGGGTCGGCACATCAGGAATCGGCGCGGGATCGCGGTTCGGCGCCGGCCGGACTGTGCGGAGACTCGGTCGGTCATGGGTGGTTCTCCTCACGCTGATCGGGGGACCAGCGGGTGGCTCGATACGAACGGCCGTTTCCGCGTGGTCGCGAAAACGGCCGCCGTGTGGTTCTGCCAGTGCCGTGCGGCTCCGGTCAGTTCTGCGCCATGGCCTCGATGAGGCTCTTGGGGCGCATGTCGGTCCAGACCTTCTCGATGTAGTCGAGACAGTCCTGGCGGGCGGCCTCGCCGTGGACCTTCTGCCAGCCTTCGGGCACGTCGACGAAGACGGGCCAGAGGGAGTGCTGACCCTCGTCATTGACCAGGACCACGTAGTTGGCGTCGGGGTCGTCGAATGGGTTCGTCATCGAATCGTCCTTTCTGAGGTGACAGTTGGTCCGGCCTGGCCCGCCTGCACTCTGATGAAGGCGGCCAGCCTCTTGATTCCGTCGGAAATCTCGGAATCGGTGAGGGAGCTGACGGACAGCCGCATGCCCTGCTCTCCGCCGCCCTGGGGGTAGAAGTAGGACATCGGTGTCCAGACGACACCGAATTCCTCCGCCGACCTCACCAGTGCGGTGTTGTCGGCGTCGAACGGCACGGTGACCGACAGGAAGAATCCCCCGCTGGGCTCGTTCCAGCGGATCCCGAGTTCCTCTCTCTCGCCGACCGGGAAGTTCTCGTCGAGCTGCTGGAGCGTCACCTGCATCGCGTGTCCGTAGTACGCGGCCGTCTCGGTGTTGAGCTGCGATGTGCGCCCGTCCGCGGCGAGCAGCATGCCCGCGACGACGGCCTGGCTCACCGCCGATGTGTTCACCGTGATCATGCTCTTGATCTTGGTGAGCTCATCCGCCAGCAGACCGACGGTTCCGGAGCTGTCGGTCACCGGCTGGTCGGCGACCGCGTAACCCACCCGGGCGCCGGGGAAGAGCGTCTTGGAGAAGGAGCCCAGCTGTACGACCCGGTGTTCGCGGTCGAGTGATTTGAGGGTGGGCAGCTGTCGGCCCGGACTGACCATCCGGTAGGGGCTGTCCTCCAGCAGGAGGATGTCGTGGCGGGCCGCGAGTTCGAGCAGCTCGTGCCGGGTCTCCAGGGGCATCGTGGTGCCCGAGGGGTTCGAATGGTCGGGGATCACGTAGAAGGCGCGGGGGCGCCTTCCGCGTGCCCGTTCGGCGGTGATCGCCGCCTCCAGGTCGACGCAGCGGAATCCCTGCTCGCGCTCCGCGACCGAGGTCAGCTCGACGTCCAGCAGGCGGGCCGCGCCGGTGATCCCCACGTAGCAGGGGCTGGAGACCAGCAGCACGTCGTCGGGGCCGGAGATGAGCGCCCGCACAGCCAGGAACATCGCCTCCTGGCAGCCGACGGTGACCACGATCGACTCCGGGGGCACGTCGACGCCCTCGTCCTTGCGCAGCGAGTCCGCGATCAGCTCTCTGATGTGGCCGCTGGTCGGGCCGTACTGGAAGAGCGTGGAGCGGATCCGGGCGGGCGAGGCCCCGCCTGCCTCCAGGTGGTCGAGGTAGCGGCGCAGATGGTCGAAGATCTGGCCGGTGTCGAAGAAGCCGTCGTACGGGCGGCCGGGCGCGAACGAGATCGCCTCGGGGAATCGGTGGGTGATCTCGTTGAGGAAGTTCATCGTGTCCAGCACCGGATCGCGCAGGCTGGCGTGCAGTTCCTCCCTGCGCAGCGGCCCGCTGGGGTGCGGGGCCGGGCTCCGGGGAGCGGTCCGTACGGCCGGCTCCGCATGCGGCTGCAGGGTGACCGTCTGAGACTGCACCAGTTCTGGTCCGGCATCGGCGACCGAACGCGTACCCGTGAGCATCATCGCCTCGGTCAGTCCGTCGGTGATGATGTCCAGCACGCGTGCCACGCCCTGCTCCTGGCCCAGTGCCAGGCCGTCCAGTACGGGTCGGCCGAGGAGCGCCGCGTCCGCGCCGAGCGCAAGAGCGGCCAGTACGTCCGAGCCGCGCCGGATCCCTCCGTCGACGAGGACCGGGCAGGTGCCTGCGACGGCCGCCGCGATCTCGGGCAGCACTTCGAGGGTCGACGGAGCACCGTCCAGCTGTCTGCCGCCGTGGTTGGACACCACGATGCCGTCGACACCGGCCGCCATGGCCGCTCGTGCGTCGTCGGCTGTGAGGATGCCCTTGACCAGCACGGGAAGCGAACTGACGGACCCCAGCCATTCGATCACGGACCAGTCCAGGCAGGCATCGAACTCGGCCAGCGCGTGGGCGCTGGGCGAGGAGAATCCTCCGCCGACGAGGTTGGCCGGCTCGATGCCCGGCGGCAGCCTGAAGTTGTTGCGCAGGTCCCGCGTCCGCCGACCCAGCCGTGGAGCGTCCACCGTCAGGACGAGCGCCTCGAATCCGGCCTCTTCGGCGCGTTCGATCAGCGCGCGCGTGGTGGCGCGGTCGCGGAAACAGTACACCTGGAGCCAGAGGGGGCCCGAGGCCGCCGCGGCGATGTCCTCGAAGGTGCGGCCCGCGAAGGTGCTGACGATCAGCGGGACTGCGGCCCCGCCGGCAGCCCGGGCGGTGGCGACCTCACCCAGCGGGTCGGCCAGTGTGTGATAGGCCATCGGTGCGATGGCGACCGGCGCACCCCAGGTCCGGCCAAGGATCTTGGTCTCGATATCGGGCAGACCGAAGCCGGCCAAGACGCGTGGCCTCAGTTTTATCCGGTCGAAGGCCTCCAGGTTGGCCGCGAGCGTCCGTTCATCGCCTGCGCCGCCCGCCAAGAAGTCCCAGACTGCGGGGGCCATGCGACGGCGAGCCAGGTCGGCGCAGTCCGCAAGGGTGTGGAAGGTGTCCGTCGCGGCAGTGAGGGGTTCGTCTCCGGTCATCGGGCGGCCAGCCGGTCGCGCTCCACCGCTTCGTACAGGGCACGGATGTTGGCGCTGCCGAACCCACGGGAGCCGTTGCGCTGGATGAGTTCGAAGAACAGGGTATTGCGCTCGAACGGCGACCGGCTGAAGAGCTGGAGCAGATGACCCCACTCGTCGCGATCGGCCAGCACCTGGGCCTCCCGCAGCTGTTCGATCTCCATCCGCAGGTCGGCGAACCGCTGGTCCAGCAGGTCGTAGTAGCCGTCCGGGGTGCTCAGGAATTCCACACCGCGGCCACGGAACTCGTGGACCGCGGGGATGATCTCCTCGACGAGGAACGCGATGTGTTGCACGCCAGGACCGGCGTTACGGGCGAGGAAGCCGTCGAGCTGGCCCGGTTCCTTGCCCGGGTCCGGCGCGACCAGGGTGAAGGTGACACGGTCTGATGCGCTGCGGACGACTATGGAGTCCATGGCCTGACCACCGACGGCCACGTATTCGGCCGACAGGCGCGAGAAACCGAAGGCCTCCTCGTAGAAGTCTGCGTGCGCGGCGAGGGTGCCCCCTTCGAGGCAGACCGCGATGTGGTCCAGGGCCTGGATCCGGCGCTCGGCCCCGGCTGACGTGCCGGGCGAGGGGGCCCACCGGCGGCCTGCGGGCAGCACCGTTCCCGGGTGCTCTCCGGTGTGCGGCAACAGTGTGTGCATGACGTCACCGAAGGCGGTCACGGCCGGGCTCTGTCGCAGGGAGACGACGGGTTTGGCGCCGGCCGCGATCGCCGAGTCTCGACTGACCGCGACATCATCACAGGTCAGCGCGATATCGGCGATGCCCTCCCCGTGGTCTTCCAGAAACCTCCAGGTTCCTGGTCCTGACGTGACGACCACCTGGGTGGTGCCCTGCCGCAGCAGAACGGAGCTACGGTCGACCTCAACCGAGTCCGCGACCCGGGTGAAGCCCATGGCTGACTCGAAATACTCGGCCATAGCCAATTTGTCCCGGGTGTACAACTCGACGAACGCTATGTCCTGAACAGCCATGGAGTACCTCCTGAGGATGGCCAAGAGACGGTCGGTGCCTGTCGGCCGGGCCCGCCGCCCAGGGGGACACGGGTGCCGCCCGTTCTTCGCGACTTCCGTGCACCGCCCCTGGGCGACGCGCCCGTACCGCTAAGCGGCGCCTACCAGCGCCACTCCTGCTGCTTGAAGAGGTGGCCGGCCTTGATGCCGCGGTCGGCACACCACTTCATGAACTCCTCGATCTGCTTGATCTGGTAGGTGTCCTCGTGGTACGTGGTGGCCATGACGTGGCCGAGCCAGTCCTCCTCGCCCATCGCATAGACGTACGCTTCCGTGGCGCCCAGCTCGGTCATGATCGCGGCGGCCTGCTCGGCGTTGGAGCCGGACAACTTGCGCGAGTTGCTCATCTTTTTGGTGACCGGGATGGTGAGCAGGGCCTGGTAGAGCCAGGTCAGGGGCGCGCCGTCACACTCCATACCGAGGAAGGCGATGTCGGCGGTGCCCAGGTGCTGCTTGACGTAGCGGTAGAGCGCGGGCTCGATGCCCGAGGAGTCTGCGCCGATGAAGACCTTCTTGCCGGCCAGCTCGGCCCAGTAGGTCGACTTGGCGCGGATGTCGAGGTCGCAGTGCTCGCCGAGGAAGGGGGTGGCGGTGATCTTGCCGCCGGGGAACTCCACTTCGTCGAAGTCATCGACCTCGATCACGTTGAAGCCCTGGTGGCGCAGCATCAGTGCCATCGAGGGGTCGGCCAGGTTTCCGCGCGAGGAGCGGGGGACCACGATCGCCCCGAGGCGGCCGCGCAGCTGGAGCAGCGTCTCCAGGACGATGTGGTCCTGGTGGCCGTGGGTGATGAGGACCAGGTCGATGTAGTCCGGCAGGTCGTCCAGGGTGTAGCGGTCACCGGCTGTGCTGTCCGCGCTGATGAACGGGTCGGTGACGATCGCGGCCTCGGGCGTCTGGAGTACGAGGCAGGCGTGGCCGAAGTAGCGGATGCGGCCGCCGCCCTCGATGTGACGGTCCTCGGCCAGGCTCGGACGATCACTCAGCATGGTGCGAACCTGAGCGGCCTGGGCGTCGTTCAGTTCCAGCGCCTCGCGCAGGTGGGCGAGCGTGGTGGGCTTGACCCGGGACTTGAACAGCTCGGCCAGCCCCTCGTGACGGAACGGGATGTTCAGTTCCAGCACGTCCGCCGAGGGAAGGCGCGGCGTGCTCAGGATGAACGGACGCTCGATGCCGGTCTCGAAGGAGAGCTGCACCGACTGGCGCGCCTCCTGATAGACCTTGCTCTTGTAGACAACGGGCTCCATGAAGCGCATCTGCGCCTGGTTGTCGGTGTCGTAGGCCAGCTCGACCAGACCGCCCAGCTCCGGCGGGAGCTTCGGGTACAGCGGGGTCAGGTCGAAGCCGGTGGCGTTGGCGCGCAGCAGCTCCTGGCCGGCGGCGATCGCCTCCGCGAAGCGCAGCATGTCGGCCCGGTCCCGCTTGATGGCGGCCAGCAGGTCACGCACCTCGTCGGCGCGCTCCTCGGGGATGTTGATGAAATAGCCGCCACGAAGTTCGGGGTTGTTGCTGGCGGCGATGTGGACCTGCGGTGACTGCAGGTACGACTCGAGCAGGGGAACCTGGAGGAATGCCAGATTCATCGCCGCCTGTACCGGCGCAATGGTGTACGGCCAGGCGAAAAACCTGTCCACCAGCGGCTCGATAATAACTTTGGACCGCAGAAAAAGCTGCTCTTCAGACATCTGCGCCCTCCCTCCAGGAGAAATCGACACAATGGACCGATCCGGGGCACGCACGGGTGCCCGTAACCCTTTTCAGGGCAGCGGATGGTGGAGAAACAAAGAACCACAGCGAATGGCAGGGCCCTGAAGTTCGAGGCGCCGACGAGAACGCCAGCCTCCCGGAGGAGGATGGCCCGGAGACATGTGTTTGATCAATACTCCCCGTGCCTCGCGGCCGTGAACAGGGCGGCAGCCGGTGACCGAGCCGTACTGCTCTTGTTCAACTGCTTTGACGCGACAGTTGAACACTGGTGGGCCGAGCGGTGGCTCCGCCCGCCCACACCATCAGGCGGCTATCGGCGCGACGGCCGGCCTGGCGAGAGTCAGGTAGTCCGAGACGGAGAGGGCAAGGGACAGGTCGAGCCGTCCCGCGTTGAAATAGATCTCGTCGTTGGCCAGCAACCCCTCGTCGACGAGCAGTTCCAGCTCGGGCGAGAACGCGAACGGGGTGATGGAGCCGCTGACGCTGCCGGCCAGCCGTTCGGCGACCTCTCGGGCCGCGAACGCGGCCTCGCGACCGCCGTAGCGGTCGGCCAGCGCGTCCAGGTCCACCTGACGGTTACCGGGGACCACCGCGAGCACGTAGCGCCGGGCACGCTTGCCGAGGGCGACCCGGACCACCATGCATTTGGCGGCCTGTTCCAGCGGGTGCCTGCGCAGGAGGCTCGCCGCGGCGGTACGGCCCTCGGGTTCGTGCGGAATCATCCGGTAGGACGCGGAGCCCGCCTCCAGCAGGTGGATCAGCTTCCCCAGGACGTCGCGGCCGTCAGGCATCCGCTGATTCCGGGAGAGGGGGGACGGCGGACCGGGAGTGGAGCGGTCGGCAGGCCATGGCGCCTCGCAATCAGGAGGAGGGATACCTGGAGCCGGGGCGGCCCCAGGAGGCACGGCGCGGGATCGGTCCGCCTGCTCGCGCCCGTACGCGTACGACTCATGGGGTACGCGGAGATCTTGAGGTGCCCCCATAGTGACCGCGCGGTCAGCTCGCCGTCACGTGAACAGCCCGCTCAACACCCCGTCCCCCGGTGCTCCCGACGCCTGCGCTGTTGGTGCCGGAACCCGTCAACGCCAGTACCCCCTTGCGGCCGGCGCTCGGCGCCGGCCGCAAGGGGGTACTGGTGGTGACCTCTGGAAGTCGATGACACCCTGTCGTGTCTGCTTGGCCCACCGGGGCCGTGCCCTCACACGTCGCGGCGGGAGGGGACCAGCACGGTGAGCACGGCACCGATCAGCGCCCATACGGCGTAGACGATCCATGCTCCGGCGACGGTCGTCGGGTAGGCGTAGTGGGCCCACGTGATGTTGTCACCCTCCATCAGGTGCGTCCACGCGTAATGGGGCGTGGCGTGACCGATGAGGGCCGTCCAGTAGTGGTCGCCACTGAGGCTGATCGGCAGCATCAGCAGGATGGCGACGGTGGTGACGATGGTGGTCGCGCTGTGCCTGATGATCGCGCCCAGGCCCATCCCGACCAGTGCCGACACCGGTGCGAGGAGCGCGGCACCGGCCATGGCCCGCAGCGCACCGGGGTCGGTGATCGACATTCCGGCATGCCGCCCCGCCAGGATCGCCTGGGTCAGGAAGAAGGACGCTCCTGCGGACAGCGCGCCGTATCCCGTGGTCACCACCGTGACCACGAGTACTTTCGCCACCATGACAGAGCGGCGGACGGGTACGGCCGCAAAGGTCGTACGGATCAACCCCGTGCTGTACTCGCTGGTCACGGTGAGCGCGCCGATGGCACTGATGGCCAGGACCACCCCGTTGCCGGCGAAATTGGTGAAGGCGTCGCGCAGAGCCCAGCTGGGGATGAACTCGGCCCTCGTCTCCTCGCTGTAGCCCGGCCAGTTGCTGTAGTCGGCGTACGCCGCGTTCACGTTGAACAGGACGATGACCACCGCGGCGGCCACGAAGGCCCATACCGTCGAACGCAGCGACCACAGCTTGATCCACTCGGCGGAGACGAGGTCGCGGAACCGGGCCCGGGGCTCGTCGATCGAGACGTTGACCGGCGCGTCCAACGTTGTGGTGCTCATCGGTGCTCTCCTGCGAGGTATTCGACGCTGTCAGCTGTCAGTTCCATGAAGGCGTCTTCCAGCGTGGCGTTCCGGGTGGTCAGTTCATGCAGCAGCACGCGGTGGTTGAAGGCCAGCTCGCCGACCTGGGCGGCCGTGAGGCCGGTCACCGTGAGCAGCGTGCCATCCGCCTGCACGGTCGCGCCCTGGGCACTCAACACAGCGGTGAGCGCGGCCGGGTCGGGGGTATCCACCACCACGCTCAGCCGGGTACCGCGGGCGGCGAACTCCATGAGGGTCTCGTCGGCGATCAGCGCGCCCCGGCCGATGACGATGAGGTGGTCGGCCGTGGCCTCCATCTCGCTCATCAGGTGGCTGGAGACGAACACGGTTCGGCCTTCGGCGGCAAGCCTGCGGAACAGGCCGCGGACCCACATCACGCCCTCCGGGTCCAAGCCGTTGAGCGGCTCGTCGAAGAGCAGGACCGGCGGGTCGCCGAGCAAGGCGGTGGCGATACCGAGGCGCTGGCGCATACCGAGCGAGTAACCGCCGATCCGGCGGCCCGCGGCGGCGGTCAGTCCGACCTCTCCCAGAACCTCGTCCACCCGGCCGCGTGGAATGCGGTTGCTCACGGCCAGCGCGGTCAGATGGGATCGCGCGCTCCGCCCGCCGTGGACGTCCCCCGCGTCAAGGAGGGCGCCGACGTGGCGCATCCCGCGCGGGAGATCGCGGAACGACCGGCCGTTGATGGTGACGCTGCCGCTGGTCGGCTCGTTCAGTCCCAGGATCATCCGCAGCGTGGTGCTCTTGCCCGCGCCGTTGGGGCCGAGGAAGCCGGTGACGTGGCCGGGCCGCACGGTGAAGGTCAGCCCGTTGACGGCGGTGGTACCGCCGTAACGCTTCGTTAGTCCGTTCACTTCGATCATGCTTCGATGGTTCCGCAATCCGCCCCCGAGCGCATCGGACGGGCGGCTGACCTTGTCCCCCGGCGCTGTCGACCGCGGGTGTACACCCGTGGTTCGACGTCCCCGCAGAGGTCGGCGGATACCATCGTGTCCATGTCCGCCACGCCACCTCTTCCGCTGCTGAAACGCCTGTCACCGGAAGCCTGGACGGCTCTGACCTGGTGCGCGGCCACGGCGTACTCGATCCTCGTGCACGTCAGGCTCCCGGGTGGGGGGCAAGACCCGATGAGCCCCGGCTCCGGCCCCCTGCGCTACACGCTCGTCATCGCCGCGGCCACCGCCATGGCGCTGCTCGCCTGCGCACTGATGCGCCACCGGCCCCTGTCGGCCCTGGCGCTCCTGCTGGGTGGTTCGGTCGCCGCCTCGACGACGGTGAGCGTGCTGGACATCCCGCTGGCCCAGTTCGTGGCCTTCGACGTCGCGCTCGGCTGTATCACCGCGACCCAGCCGCGCCGCACGGGTCGCACCGCCGCCGGATGGGCCCTCGGCATGATGTCCTGCTACTTGCTCACCCGGCTGCTGCTCGGGGCGAGCCTCGGCGCCTCTGCCGTACTCGTCATGGTGCTGGCCTCCGTCGTCGCCTGGCTGATCGGGCGCTCGGTACGCGAGGACCGCCAGCATGCCCAGGCACTGCGCACCCAGCTGACCGCCCAGGCGGTCACCGAGGAACGACTGCGCATCGCCCGCGAGCTGCACGACATGGTCGCGCACAGCATCGGCATCATCGCCCTACAAGCCGGTGCGGCGAGCCGGGTCATCGATACCCAGCCGACCACGGCCCGTGCCGCATTGCAGGCGATCGAGGCCGCCGGCCGGGAGACCCTGTCGGGCCTGCGCCGGATGCTCGGCGCCCTGCGCCAGGCGCAGCCGGGGCAGCAGGCGGAGACTGTGCCGCTCGATCCCGCGCCCGGCCTCGCGGACATCGACCGGCTGGCCGAACGGACGACGAAAGCCGGGGTACGGGTCGATGTCCGCTGGCGCGGCCAGCGGCGGCAACTGCCCCCCGAAATCGACATGTCCGCCTACCGGATCATCCAGGAGGCGGTCACCAACGTGGTGCGTCACGCCGCGGCGGGCTCCTGCCAGGTGTCCATCGACTGTCAGGACAACGAGCTCTCGATCGAGGTCCTGGACAGCGGGCCCGGCCGCAGCAACAGCTCGGGCTCCGGTTACGGACTCATCGGCATGCGCGAGCGAGTCGGCCTGCTGCATGGGGACTTCCGTGCAGAACCACGCCCAGAAGGCGGCTTCCGGGTCGCCGCCCGCCTCCCCGTACCGTCAGGAATCTCATGACCATCCGTGTTCTGCTCGCCGACGACCAGCCGCTCATCCGGGCCGCCCTGCAGATGGTCATCACCGACTCCCCCGACATCGAGGTAGTCGCGGAGGCCGGCACCGGTATCGAGGCGGTCGAACTCGCCGTGAGCGCCGACCCCGACGTCGTGATGATGGACATCCGCATGCCCGGTATGGACGGCATCGAGGCCACACGGCAGGTCATCGCGGGGCCCAGCAGGGCGCAAGTCATCGTGCTGACCACGTTCGACGACGACGACGACGTCTACGGGGCACTACGTGCCGGCGCATCGGGATTCCTCGTCAAGGACATGGCGGTGGACGACATCCTCTCGGCGATCCGGGTCGTCGCCGCGGGGGACGCGCTGATTGCTCCGAGCATCACTCGCCGCCTGATCAAGCGCTTCTCCGTGGGCACCACGGCGGCGCCCAGGAAGCGGCGCGAACTGACCGCCATCACCGACCGGGAACGCGAGGTGCTCAGCCTCGTCGGCACCGGCTTGTCCAACAGCGAGATCGCCGCCCGTCTGTTCATCAGCATTGCGACGGCCAAGACGTACGTGACCCGGCTGCTGTCGAAACTGGAGGCCCGCGACCGGGTCCAGCTGGTCATCATCGCCTACGAGAGCGGCCTGGTGGAGCTCCCGAGCTGAGCGGCCAACTCCTTTGCCCTGGAAGGAATTATCACTTCCAGCTCGGGCGTCGGTGCGAACATTCCGCTGGGAGAACCGCCGTGCCAGGATGACGGGCATGTCTGCGGCATTCGCCGATTCGCCCTCATAAGGAGCCCTCAGTGGGTCACGCATGGACGCGGGAAAAATTGGCCATTTCGCCGGGCACCGAGATTCCGCAACCCACCAGCATTGACGTCGATCGTGCCGCGGACCGCCTGGCGGGTCGGATATGGCGGACCCCTGTAGTTCGCTCCGACCATTTGGACGCTCTATCGGGCGCCCGTTTGTGGCTCAAGACCGAGAACCTCCAGCGCGGGGGATCGTTCAAGATACGCGGCGCGCTCCTCGCGGTCGGGCGACTGGCCTCAAAGGGCAGCCGCGGAGTCATCGCTCAGAGCACGGGGAACCACGCCATCGCCGTGGCACTGGCCGCCCGCGAGCACCGGCTCCCGGCCGTGCTGGTCCTGCCCTCCGACGCGGCACCGCTCAAGATCCGGCGCATTCGCGACAGCGGAGCCGTGGTGGTGCTCGCAGGTACGGTCCTCGCCGAACGTGAGGCGGTGGTCGAGGAGCTGCGCGAGCTGCACGGCCTGGACGTAGTAGACCCCTACCAGGACCCCGATGTGGTTGCCGGTCAGGGCACTGCCACTGCGGAGCTGATCAAGCAGGTGGCTGCGGAAGGCGTGACCCTGGATTCCGTGGTGGTGCCGATCGGTGGCGGAAGCGCGATCGCGGGCGCCTGCCTGGCGGCCGCCGGGCAGGGCCTGACGGTGGTTGGGGCGGAGCCTGCGTCGGTACCGGCGTTCGGCGCCGCGCTTCGCGCGGGGCAGCCGGTGACAGTGTCCGCGCTCGAAACCATCGCCGACGGACTGCGGCCCGACCGGATTGGCAGTCTGCCCTTCCACCTGGCGCATCGGAGAGTATCCACCGTGATCGCGGTCGAGGAGTCCGCCATAGCCGATGCGCTGCGCGTCGCCCTCCTGCACGCCCGGCTGGTGATCGAACCCGCGGCGGCCACCGCTCTGGCCGCCGCGCTGCAGTACCCAGCCGGCCGTGGCACTGATGTCGGGGTACTGCTGAGCGGCGGCAATGTCGAACCGAGCCTCGTATCGGCCCTTCTGGATCAGGTCTGAGCCTTCCGCGCACGCACAGGGTGGTCGCCCCGAGGGGTGGCCACCCTTTTCGCGTGCCTGTTGCCCTGCCGCATCCGGCATGAACGCGGCAGGGGCGGCCCAACGGCACGAAGCCGTCGGACCGCCCCCGCGGTCGGCGGATCAGCCTTCCAGGCCGAGCCACTCCGAGACCGCTTCCCACACTCCGGCCAGGCTCTCGGGCTTGGCCAGCTCGTGGTGAGCGCACTTCATGCCGCTTTCCACGATTTCGCCCGTCACGTACGGCTTCCAGGACGCCGCCGCGGCGAAGTCCTCCGACTTGCCGTCCTGCGCCACGATCAGCAGTGCGTTCCCCTCGAACCGTCCGTGCTCGTGCTCCCGCTGGATCACCCGGTGGTTGAGGACGATCCGCGCGATGGTCCGGAACTCCTCGTCGGTCGTCGCCCCGAGCGTGTCACCCGCCTGCTGCCGTACGAATTCAGTGAGTCGCTCCAGGCGGGTCTCCTCGTCCGGCTCGGGCTCGGCGGCCTCGTCCCGGGAGGCGGACTCGCCGTCCGCCTCGGCCGAAGGCTCCGGGTCCGGCTCCCACGGGTACTGGTCGAGGATCACCAGCGCCGCGACCTCCTCACCGGCGTCCTGGAGCTGGACGGCCATCTCGTGCGCCGCAACGCCGCCGAAGGACCAGCCGAGCAGGTGGTAGGGACCGTGCGGCTGCACGGAGCGGATCTGCTGGACGTAGTCCGCCGCCATCTCCCGGACGGAGCCGACGAGTTCGGTCGTGCCGTCCAGACCGCGGTCCTGGATCCCGTACAGCGGGAAGTCGGCCGGCGCGAACCGGGCCAGCGGCATGTAGCACCAGCTCAGGCCGCCCGCCGGGTGGATCGCGAAGAACGGCGGCCTGGCGCCCTCGGCCCGGATCGGCAGCAGCACGTCGAGTGCGTCGCGGACCGACGACAGGCTCATGCGTTTCATCAGCTCGGTCACCGTCGGGGCAGCGAACAGGTCGCGGACCGCAACGGACACGCCCCGCTCCCGCAGCCGGTCCACGAGCCGGACGGCGAGCAGGGAGTGCCCGCCCAGCGCGAAGAAGTCGTCGTCCACGCCGACCGTCTCCACGCCGAGTACCTCGGCGAACGCCTCGCACAGTCCTTCCTCGAAGGAGGTGACCGCTCGGCTGCGCGGCTCCTCCCCCGCCGTGCTGTCGGGAGCGGGCAGCGCCTTGCGGTCCAGCTTGCTGTTCGGCATCAGGGGCAGTTTCTCGATCACGACGACCGCCGAGGGCACCATGTACGCCGGCAGGCGGTCCTGCACCAGCGCCCGCACCGTCTGGCCGAGCCCGTCGAGCTGCTCGGTCGCTGCGTCCCTCTCCGGCACCACGTAGGCGATCAGCCGCTTGTCACCGGGGGTGTCCTCCCGTACCAGCACCACGGCCTGGGCCACCGAGGCGTGCGCGGACACGACCGCCTCGATCTCGCCCAGCTCGACGCGGAACCCGCGCACCTTCACCTGGTCGTCGGAGCGGCCCACGTACTGCAGGTCGCCGTCCGCGGTCCAGCGCACCACGTCCCCGGTGCGGTAGACCCGCTCGCCCGGGGCGAACGGTGAGGCGACGAACCGGCCCGCCGTCAGAGCGGGCCGTCCGAGGTACCCGCGTGCCATGCCCTGACCTGCGATGTACAGCTCGCCGGCGACGCCCGTCGGCACCGGGGCCAGCCGCTCGTCCAGCACGTACACCTGGGTGTTGCCGATCGGGACGCCGATCGACGACGCGTCGGCCGAGTCCCCGCTGAGCTCCTTTGCGGTCGACCAGACCGTGGTCTCGGTCGGGCCGTAGAGGTTCGTCAGGGTCGGCGTCTTGGCGAGCAGGATGCGGGCCAGGTCGCTGGGGAGGGCCTCCGCACCGATCAGGGCCCGCACCTTCGTCCAGTCCACCTCGTCGCCGGTGTCGGCTGCCAGCCCACGCCACAGGCTCGGGGTGGCGTGCACCATGGTCACCCCGGCGGAGCGGATCAGCTCCCGCAGCGCCCACGGGTCGAGCACCTGCTCCTGCGCGGCGAGCAGCAGTCGCGCACCGTTGACCAGCGGCAGGTAGAACTCGAAGCCGGCCATGTCGCAGCCGTGCGTGCTGACGGCGAGCAGCCGGTCGTCCGCGCTCAGGGGGAACCGGTCCTGCATCGACTCCAGGAAGTTGACGATCGCCCGGTGCTCCACGAGGACGCCCTTGGGCCGGCCGGTGGAACCGGATGTGTAGATCACCCACATCGGGTGCTCGGGCAGCAGGGCCCGCGTCCGCTCGCTCTGGGCCACGACGCCGCCCGGGAAACCGGCCAGCTCATCGGCCACCACCGGGTCGTCGAGGAGTACCACCGGTACGGAAGTCTGCTCCTCGTTCCCCACCTCGAACTCGCTCAGCCGGTCGCGCATGCCCTCGCAGGACAGCAGACAGACCGCGCCCGAGTCCGCGATCACATAGGCGATCCGGTCCGCCGGGTAGTTGGGGTCGATCGGCAGGTATCCGGCCCCGGCCTTGATCACGCCGAGCAGCCCCACGACGAGGTCGACGGTGCGCTCGAAGACGACCGCGACGATCGACTCCGGCCCGACGCCCCGCCCGATCAGGTACCGCGCCAGGCGGTTCGCCCTCGCGTCCAACTCGGCGTACGTCAGCTGCACGTCGCCGAAGACGAGCGCGACCTCGTCAGGCGTACGGGCGACCTGGGCCTCGAACAGCTCGACCACCGTCGTGTGCGGCACCTCGAGGGGGGTGTCGTTCCACTCGGTGAGCATCCGCCGGCGCTCGTCCTCGTCCAGGACGTCCACCGCGCTGACCCGGACTCCCGGCTCCGCGGAGACCGTGGCGAGTACCCGTACGAGGCGCTCGGCCATCCGGGTGACCGAGGCCGGGTCGAAAAGGTCCGCCGCGGCGGTCACCGCGCCGTGCATCCCGGCGGGCGCGCCGTCGCCGTCGAGGAGCTCGACCATGTTCACATCCAGGTCGAACTTCACGATCGAGGTGCCCTCCGGGTCGCCGGTCGGCGCTGTTCCCGGGCCCCGGCCGACGCTGAGACCCGGCATGTCGAGCACCGCCTGGGCGGTGTTCTCGAGCAGCAGCATCACCTGGAAGAGCGGGTGGCGGGCCATCGAGCGGGCCGGGGAGAGCTCCTCGACCAGCTTCTCGAAGGGAACGTCGGGGTGGGCGAACGCACCCAGACCGGCCTCCCGGACCCGCGCGAGCACGTCCTGGAAGGTGGGGTCGCCGGACAGGTCGGTGCGCAGCACGAAGGTGTTGACGAAATAGCCGACGAGGTCGTCCAGCGCCTCATCCGTACGGCCCGCGTTCGCGGCGCCGATGGGGATATCGGTGCCCGCACCGAGCCGGGACAGAAGTACGGCCAGCCCGGCCTGGAGGACCATGAACATGGTCACGCCCTCGGCACGGGCGACCTCTCGGAGCCGCGCGTGCACGTCAGTGGGGATCACCAGCGGCACCCGGTGACCCCGGTGGCTGGCTATGGCCGGGCGGGTCCGGTCGAAGGGCAGTTCCAGCTCCTCCGGGAGACCGGCCAGCGTCTCGCGCCAGTAGGCGACCTGTCGGGCGGCCAGGCTGTCGGGATCCTCGCTG
>NZ_JBEOXE010000052.1:0-52369 GCF_040296485.1 Streptomyces sp. NPDC002138
CCCCGCCGGTGTCCCGGCCGATACGAAAGGAGGACGGCGCGGGCGCCCGCAGTGCCCGAAAGTCGCGGAACGCGGCGCCGGAAGCCCGACGCGGCCCCCGCCGACCGGGGCGCCACCCGGATCGCCGACCGGGTCGTGGCCAAGATCGCGGCGCAGGCGGCCCGGGAGGCCCTGGCGGGTCTGCCCGCCGCCCCGCCCGCCGAGGCCGCGCCCCCGCACGCCACGGTCACCGTCCACCACGACATCGCCCGGGTCCGGATCAGCCTGGAGCTCGGCTACCCCGCCGATATCGCCGCCCAGTGCGCCGCGGTACGCCGCCAGGTCGCCCACCGGATCGAGGACTGCGCCGGGATGACCGTCCCGGAAGTGGACGTCGACGTCGAACGCCTGCACCCCGCCCAGGTCGGCCCCGCCCGACGGGACCGGCTGCGGTGACGGCGCCCGTCGAACTCCGCAAGGCTCCGGCCGAGTCGGCCGCCGCCCCGCGCTTCCGCTCCGCCCGCCGGGTCCCCGCCGCGCTCACCGCCCTCGTGGTGCTGTGCGCCGCCGGGGTCTTCCTCTACGACCTCGCCGCCGTCCGCGCCCAGCGCCCCGGCATGCGCTGGCGCCGCGAACTGGCCCGGCTGCTGGAGCGGCACGCCCCCGCCGACACCGGGGTGGTCATCGGCGGCGCCGTGCTGGTCCTGGCCGGGGCGGCGCTGCTGTTCCTCGCGGTCGCCCCCGGGCTGCGCGCGGTCCTGCCCATGCGCCCCCCGGGCGACGGCGCCGGGGTGCGCGCCGGGATCGGCCGCAAGGCCGCCGCGCTGGTGCTGCGGGACCGGGCCATGGAGGTCTCCGGGGTCCAGTCGGCGAGGGTCACCATGACCCGGTCCCGCGTCACCGTGCGCGCCGCCTCGCACTTCCGTGAACTGGACGACGTACGGGCGGACCTGGAAGCGGTCCTCGCCGTCGGACTCGCCGAACTGGGCCTGGCCCACGCGCCGCAGCCGCGCGTGCGGGTCGGGCCGGCCGGGAAGGGGTGACTCCGCAGATGCTCGGGGTGGTCAACCGGATCCTGCTCGCCCTCGTCGGGCTCGTGCTGCTGGCGGGCGGCGCCGCCGTCCTGACCGGCCACCAGCCGCTGGAGGGCCGCCACGCGCCCCTGCTGAGCGCCGCCCGGCGGCGGCACTGGCCCAGCGGGGGCTGGTGGTGGTGGGCCGTCGTCGCGGCCCTCACGCTGTGTGTGCTGCTCGCGCTGTGGTGGCTGCTGGCCCAGCTGCGCCGCTCCCGGCTCCCGGCCGTCGTGGTCGACACGGGGGACGGCGCCTTCGCCCTGCTGCGCGGCCGGGCGCTGGAGGAGGCGGTGGCCGCGGAGGCGGGCGCGCTCGACGGGGTCGCCCACTGCCGGGTCGCCCTGCGCGGCCGCCGCGCCGCGCCCGCCCTGCGGCTCGCGCTGCGGCTGGAGCCGCACGCCGTCCCCGCGGACGTCCTCGCCGCGCTGGCCGGCCCGGTCCTCGACCACGCCCGTACCTCCGCGGGCCTGGCCGAACTGCCCACGGAGGCCCGCTTCCACGTCGCGGACCACCGGGCCCAGCGCGTCAGCTGAGGGTCGTCCCGCTCAGAACCCGTGGCGGGCGCCGCCGTCGACCGGGAGCATGACGCCCGTCAGGTACGAGGCCGCGGGGGAGAGCAGGAAGGCCGCGGCGCGGCCGAACTCCTGGTCCGTGCCGTAACGGCGCAGCGGGATGCGGGCCTCGTTGGCCGCGCGGGACGCCGCCGCGTCGCCCGAGAGGGAGTCCAGCTCGCGCACCCGGTCGGTGTCGATCCGCGCCGGCAGCAGGCCGACCACCCGGATCCCGCGCGGGCCGAGGTCGACGGAGAGGGACTTGGCGAAGCCCGCGAGCCCCGGGCGCAGCCCGTTGGAGATGGTCAGCCCGGGGATCGGCTCGTGCACCGAGCCGGAGAGCACGAAGCCGATGACCCCGCCCTGGCCCAGTTCGGCGGCGGCCGTGCGGGCCAGGCGCACCGCGCCCAGGAAGACCGACTCGAAGGCCGTCCGCCACTGTTCGTCGGTGTTGTCGGCGCCCACGCCGGGAGCGGGGCCACCGACGCTGATGAGGATGCCGTCGAAGCGGCCGAACCGCTCGCGGGCGGTGGCGACGAGGCGGGCGGCGGCAGCCGGGTCGGCGTTGTCGGCGACGGCGCCGACCGCGTTCGGGCCGAGCGCGGCGGCGGCGTCGGCCACCCGCTTCTCGTCCCGGCCGGTGATGACGACCCGCGCGCCGTCGGCGGTCAGCTCGCGGGCACTGGCGAAGCCGAGGCCACGGGTGGCTCCGGTGACGACGTAGACACGGTCCTTCAGTCCAAGATCCATGCCGGTACGTTACGCCGTCGCGGGCTCGGGCTCCCCGGATCCGCCGGGTCCGGCGCCGCCGTCGGGGCTTTCCGCCGCGGCCGCGGCCTTCGCCGCCGCCTCCTCGCGGTCGCGCTTCTCGCGCCGGACCAGGATCACCCAGCCCACCGGCACGGCGGCGGTGAACAGCCACCACTGCACGGCGTAGGCCATGTGCGGGCCGATCGAGTCGTGGTCGGGGTCGGCGACCGGCTCGGGGCTGCCGCCCGGCGGGACCGGATCGGTCAGCTCCAGATAGCCGCCGAGCACCTGCTTCTTGAGGTACTCCGCCTGCTGCCCGCTGTTGATGAGCATCACCTGGCGGTCCGGCAGGCCCGCGCGGTCCCGGATGCCGCTGTCACCGGCGGTCTCGTCGGCCTTCAGCCTGCCGGTCACCGTGACCTCGCCCGACGGCGGGGCGGGCACCGGGGGATAGGCGCGCGGATCGCCGCCGCCGGGCACCCAGCCGCGGTTGACCAGGACGGCCCGGCCGTCGCCCAGCACCAGCGGGGTGACCACCTGGAAGCCGACCTTGCCGCTGTTGGAGGTCCGCATCCGTACGACGACCTCGTGCGCGGTGTCGTAGGTGCCGGTGGCGGTGACCGCACGCCAGAAGTCGGCGCGCGGAACCTCGTGCCCGGGCGAGGTCAGCCCGGTCATCGGAGCGGGCTTCGCGGACAGGTTCGCCGCGATCAGCTCGTTCTGGGCGACCTTGTGTTCATGGCGGTGGAACTGCCAGAACCCCAGCTGGATCATCGAGGGGATCAGCACGAGGGCCAGGAGGTGCAGGCCCAGCCACTGCCGGGTCAGTACGAAGCGGTACACGCCCTTGACGGTACCCCTCGCGCCGCGAGCCCCGGCGAGCGGGTGACCCGCCCGCCGGAAGCCGCCGGTCAGGCGTGGCGCCCGCCCGCGCGCGGCCGTCCGTCAGGTGCGGTCGACGACACCCACCTTCCCTTCCGCGCGGGCGCAGTGCGCCCCGCAGAACCACTGCTTGTCGACCTCGACGCCCTGGCCGATGATCTGGACCCGGCAGTGCTCACAGATGGGCGCCATGCGGTGGATGGCGCAGGAGAAGCAGTCGAAGACGTGCACCGCGCCCTGCGCGTGCACCTCGAAGGACATGCCGTAATCGTTTCCGCAAACCTCACAACGTGCCATGCGCCACAGAGTGGGACCGGACGGGCCGGGCGGGAAAGCGGTCGCCGGGCGAGTCGCCCGACGCTCACCCGTCTGACGCAGCCACGTCCCGCAGCAGCTGTGTGAAGCCGGCCTCGTCGACGACGGGGGTGCCGAAGGTCTTCGCCTTGACCGTCTTCGAGGTGGCCGAGTCCGGGTCGTTGGTCACGAGCAGGCTGGTGAGCCGCGACACGCTCGTCGCGACATGCAGCCCCGCCTCGACGGCGCGGTCCTCCAGCAGCTCCCGGTCCACCGAGGTGTCACCGGAGAAGGCGATCCGCATGCCCTGCTTGAGCGGCTTGCCGTCCTCGTACCGCCCCGGGTTCGGGTGCGGGCACGGCGGCCGCTTGCGCGACTGGCGCCAGCTGCCCGCGCCCGCGCCCCGGTAGGAGGCCTGGTGACCGATGCGCGGGGTGGCGGGGGTGTCCGACCACTCCGTCAGCGGGCGGCACTCCAGCAGCGGCAGCCGCACGCCGTCGCGGGCGGCCGCGTGCAGGGAGGGCCGGAAGGCCTCGGCCAGCACCCGGGCGTCGTCGAGCGCGTGGTGGGCGCGCTGCTGGACCACGCCGAAGTGTGCGGCGAGCGACTCCAGCTTGTGGTTGGGCAGCGGGAGGTTCAGCTCCTTCGACAGGGCGATGGTGCACAGCCGCTGACGGACCGGCGCGGTCGCCGCGGCCCGCGCGTACTCCCGGGCGATCATCTGCCAGTCGAAGATGGCGTTGTGCGCGACGAGCACCCGGTCCGCGAGGCGCCCGGCGAACTCTTCGGCGATCTCACCGAAGAGCGGCGCGTCCTGGAGCATGTCGGTGGTCAGTCCGTGGATCCAGACCGGGCCGGGGTCGCGCTGCGGGTTGACCAGCGTGTACCAGTGGTCCTCCACATTGCCCTGCGCGTCCAGCCGGTAGACGGCGGCGGAGATTATCCGGTCGTCGCGCGCGAGCCCGGTGGTCTCCACGTCGACGACCGCGTACCCCTGCGGGTAGGCGGTCGGCCAGAGCGTCTCTGCGGTCGTACGGTCGTCGAGCATGGTCACAGAGGATATCGGCCCGGACCGACAGCCGTGGCCCGACCGCCTCAGCCCAGCTCGGCGACGAGGTCCCCGGCGGTCACCCGGACGAAGTCCGCGGGGACTTCGGCGGGACCGGGAAAGAGCCGGTAGGCCGTCCCCGAACCACCCTCGGGAGCCACGCTCGCATAGGTCAGCGCGACGAACGCGTGCTTCCCGGCGGCCAGTTCGGCGGCCGCTGCGTCGGCGTCCGCGTGCGGTCGGCGCTCCTCGGGCGCCTCCAGGGCCGCGATCCGGGAGGCGAAGGCGGCCGGCTCCTCACCGTCGGCGGCCCGGTAGAGCCACAGCTCGTCGAGTCCGTCGAGTCCGTCGAGTCCGTCGAGCGGCCCGGGCCGCGGCGCCCGCCGGATCACGGCCACCTCCCGGGTCCGGGCGGCGGCCCGCCACACCGCGAGGTCCCACAGCGTCGCGCGGGTGCCGGAGCCGAAGTGCGCGAGGACGTCGCGGGCCGCGGCCCCCAGCCGGTCGCCGCCCGAGGCGTCGACGCTCTGGAAGGAGCCCGAAGGAGGCAGATGGACGTCCGCCCACAGGGCCTCGCGGGCGCCCAGGTCCACCACCATCGGCAGGTACGCCCGGGACCCGCCCGCCAGGTCGAAGCGCTGGCGCACGGTCCGCGGATCGTAGGAGGCGCCCCGCGCGCCGTCCGCCGGCAGGGTCATGAACCCCGCGAAGGCGTCGGGCAGCTCGTCGAAGGGCACGTTGTTGAAGCTGAAGACCAGGGGGACCGCGTACGCGTCCCCGTGCGCGGCGAGCTTCGCCAGGTCCAGGTCGACGTACTCGGTCGCCCCGGCGGGCGCGGGCGCCGAGGTCAGGTCACCGGAGTGCACGGCGGCGCCGTGCGGCCCGTGCGTGAGCCGCGTGTAGTCGCAGCGTCCGGTGAACCGCCAGTCGGCGTCGAAGAAGGCCACCGACAGGTCGAGGTCGGTGCGATGGCCCCTCGGCTCCGTCCAGTGCAGGAACAGCCGCAGCACCTCGCCGGGCGGCAGGCCCTGCACGCTGCCCCTCGGCACCGCGACCAGGGACCTGGCCGTATCGCGCTCGGCGAAGGGGACGGCGAGGGCGCCGAGCCCGGAGTCGATGACGGCCAGTTCGTACGGCCGCTCCCCGGGCCGGGCGAACCGCCGCAGCACCTCGCCCTCCAGCAGCCCGACGACGGCCCGCACCAGCGGCGCCGGCAGCGGCGGCCGGTCCTCCGCCACCGACTGGGCGCGCAGGACCTCCCCGCGGGGGAAGAACACCCGGCGCGCGCCGAGCCGGTCCTCGGCGCGCACGCGCAGCGCTCCGAGCGCCGACAGCAGGGGGCCGGGCCCCACCGAGGGCAGCCCGCGCTCCAGTGCCCGCGCGAGCTCCGGCACCGGGAGGTCCCCGGTGTGCAGGCGCATCAGGTGGTCGAGCCGGCGCACCAGTTCGCCCGGCCGCTGCCCGGCCAGCGCGGCGGCCGCCTCCGGGGCACCCCCGGCGAGGGCCTGCTCCAGCCGGCCGCCCCAGGTCGAGGGCCGGATCCGGGAGCCGTCCGGGTCGATCCGCACGGCGTCGGGATGCGCGGCGGCGCTCACCCGCAGGCTCGCGCCCAGCGGCCCGGACAGCGGGGTGCCGCGCAGGGCGGCGAAGGCGAGCGCGGCGCGCGGGTGCCGGGCGTGCCGCTCGAAGGGGTGCAGGGTCTCGGCCGCGCGCTTCCAGCCGGTCGGGTGCCGCAACAGGTCCTCGACGAGGTACGGGGCCGGCAAGGCGTCCAGTACGCCCAGCAGTTCGCGCCGCAGCGGGCGCCCGAGGGAGACGAAGCGGGACGGCAGCGGCAGCAGCCCCGGGTCCCCGCCGGACAGAACGGCGAGCAGCCGCAGCACGTCGGTGGCGGTGGTCAGCCGGTCGCGCAGCAGCGGCCGGACGGCCTCCCGCGCCCCGGGGTCGGCCAGGAGCGTGGCCAGGACCAGCGCCTTGGTCTCGCGTACGGGGATCTCCGCGGGGAGTTCGCCGCGCGCGGCCGGGCTCAGCGGCAGCAGCGTGACCAGGTCCTCGCGGTCCTGCGGGGAGAGCGGGGTGCGCCGGGCGAGCAGCGCCGCCACGATCGGGGCCGCGTCGGCGGCCCGGTCGGTGCCGAGCCGCAGCAGCCGGAGCGGGCCCTGCCGGGCGGGCTTGGCGGCGCCGACGGCCCGGACGGGACGCAGGAAGGGGTCGGCGGGATCGATCCGCCGGTGGCACAGGGGGCAGCCGGAGTAGTCGGCGCCGTCCCAGCACAGCCGGCACACGAGGTGGGCGCACGGGGACACCGGGAAGACGGTGCGCTGCTCTCCGCAGAGCACGCACGGCTGGTCCGCCTGCTGGAGGAGGTGCGCGAAGACCCGGTCCACGTAGAGGCGGTCGGTGTCGCGCGGCACGACCACCGGGATCACCGGGAAGCGGCGGAAGAGCGGGGTGTGGGTCCGGTCCGCGCCGAGCAGGCCGTCGATCAGGGCGACGAGGCCGCGATGGGCGTCGGCCAGTTCCCCGGACGGCAGCGCGGCCAGGGCCGCGTACAGCTCGGGGCGCAGGATGTGGCCGCGTCCCAGGAGCTCGGCTTCCAGCCTGCGCAGGGCGGACCCGCCGCCGGTGGCCCGCTCGGGCGCCGGGTCGACGTAGAAGGTCTGGAGCCGGCGCAGCAGGACGGACTCGACGGTAGCTATGGGTTCCCCTCCGCGGACGTGAAGAACGGGGGCGGAGAGTGGGCGCGCGGGTGTTTTCGGCAGGTGAGAAGGATGCGCGCCGGGGAGCCGCCCCCGTGTGCACCGATCCCATCACGGGGCGCGGCGCGGCGCAAAGCGTTTATCCGGCGGCCCCCTCCGGCGCCAGCAGGGCGCGCACCAGCGTGCGGACCGACAGCAGGAAGAGGCGTTCCGGATCGGCCGGGCGGGCCAGCGCGCGGGAGAGGGCCGGATCGTCGGGGGCGGCCGCCGGGTCCCAGACCTCCCCCTCGGCGGGGGACTGGGCGGGGGAGCGCTCCCGGTTGCGTTCGATGAGGACGAAGCCGACGATCTGGAACTGGACCACGCGGACGGCGTCCGCCGCGCGGGCCCCGCGCAGCCCCGCCGCGTGCACCTCGTGCACGAGCGCCTGCTGCGCGGGCAGGAACATCCGCTCGGTCAGCCCGCGTTCGTGCACCATCGCGATCAGGTGCGGGCGCTCGCGCAGTTCCCGGCGCAGGATCCGGGCCACCGAGACGATCCGCTCCGCCGGGGTGCGGCCGGTGGGGCGGACCGCGCCCATGTCCCGGACGGTCCGCTCGACGAGTGCGTCGAGCAGCGATTCGCGGTTGCCGACGTGCCAGTAGATGGAGGTCACCGCCGTGCCCAGTTCGGCGGCCAGCTTGCGCATGGTGAGGGACGCCGGGCCGTGCTGTTTGACCAGCGAAGCGGCGGTCTCCAGCACCTCCTCGCGGGTGAGCGAACTCCTGGCCATCGCGGTTCCCCAACTCTCCGGTTGATCTGGCGGTCCGTCAGTTCTGGTGGGTGCAGCCCTCTTTACCCTTCATCGGTGTCGGTGTAACTGTGTTACAGACCTCCCCCGGCTCCCGCCGGGGGGACCCGCTGAAGGGTGGTGCTTCCCATGGCACGCGTACGGTACGGCGCGCGGACCGAAGCCGAGATCTCGGCTTCGCGCGAGAAGAGCTCCAAGCTCCCCGACATCTGGTCCACCGGTGTGGTGGCCGTCTGGGAGAGCGATCCGGACGTGGTGGCCGCGGTGCTCCCGCCGCCGCTCAAGCCCGCCGAACGGCCTCTCGTACGGGCCAACATCAGCAAGGTCGACCTGCCCGGCTACCCGCTCGGCGCGGGCTCCGTGGCCGTCGCGGCCCGGCACGGCGGGGTCGAGGGCTGGTACCCGCTCGTCATGCCGATGACCCACGAGCGCGCCCTGACCGGCGGCCGTGAGGTGTTCGGCGAGCCGAAGAAGCTGGGCGAGGTCGCCGTCGAGCGCGACGGGCTCGTCGTCCGGGCCTCCCTCGCCCGGCACGGGATCGCCTTCGTCGAGGTGCGCGGAGCGGTGGACCGCGAGCTGCCGCTGCCCGAGCCCACCACGAAGACCGACTTCTACTTCAAGTTCCTGCCCGCCGTGGACGGCGGGGGCTTCGACGGCGACCCCGTCCTCGTGCACTGCACGCGCAACGAGAAGGTCCGCAAGCTGGAACACGTCACGGGTGACATCGTCCTGCGCGAGTCGATGTTCGACCCGGTCGCGGACCTGCCGGTGCGCCGCGTCGTCGAGATCACCATCGGCGAGAAGACCACCGACCAGAAGGGCAGGGTGGTCGAGCGGGTCAGCGCCCGGGCGCTCCTCCCGTACATCCACCAGCGCTACGACGACCCGATGCAGATCCTCGACGCGCCCCCCGAAGGATCGTCGGCGGGGAGCGTCTGAGATGCGGATCGAACCGGGACAGGTGGCCGTCGTCACCGGCGCGGCCAGTGGCATCGGACGGGCCATGGCCCGCCGCTTCGCCGCGGAGGGGATGAGGGTGGTCCTCGCCGACGTCGAGGAGGGCGCCCTGCGCGAGGCGGCCGACGAACTCGCCGCCGACGGGGCCGAGGTGCTCGCCAGGACCGTCGACGTCAGCGAGCGCGCCTCGGTGCTCTCCCTCGCCGACGCCGCCTACGAGACCTTCGGCGCGGTCCACGTGCTCTGCAACAACGCGGGCGTCGGCTCCGGCGCCGAGGGCCGCATGTGGGAACACGAGCCCAACGACTGGAAATGGGCCTTCTCCGTCAACGTCTGGGGCGTCTTCCACGGCATCCAGGCCTTCGTCCCCCGCATGATCGCGGGCGGGGCTCCGGGCCACGTCGTCAACACCTCCTCCGGCGACGGCGGCATCGCCCCCCTGCCCACCGCTTCCGTCTACGCCGTCACCAAGGCGGCCGTGGTCACCATGACCGAATCGCTGTACGCCCACCTCAAGGCGGAGGGAGCGCAGGTCGGCGCCTCCGTCCTCTTCCCCGGGCCGCACATGCTGCGCACCGGACTCTGGGAGTCCCACCGCAACCGGCCCGATCGGTACGCCAAGGAACGCCCGCGCAAGGCCCCGTACCGCAGCCTCGACCAGTACGAGGCCGCCATGAAGCAGGCCGGGCACGAGGTGCACTTCACCCCGGTCGAGGAGGTCGCCGGGCACGTGGTCGACGGCATCCGCGCCGACCGCTTCTGGATGCTCCCGGACAGCGAGCACAGCGACCGGCAGATCCGCGCCCGGTCGCAGTCGATGCTCGACCGCGCCAACCCCGCCTACCTGGAAAGCTTCATCCTCGACTGAGGGGCCTCGCAGTGAACGCGTACGAAGATCCGTATCTGATCATCTCCTCCGACTGCCACGCGGGCCTGCCGACCGAGCGGTACCGCCCGTACCTGGAGCGCCGCTTCCACCCCCGGTTCGACGAGTTCCTCGGCCAGCGCGACGCCCGCCGCGAGGAGGCCACCCGCCTGGGCATCCGTAACGAGGCCTTCGCCGAGAAGTGGTTCCACGACCACGAGGAGGGACTCAAGGGCGGCTGGGACGCCACCCAGCGGCTCAAGGAGCTCGACGGTGACGGCGTCGCCGCCGAGGTGGTCTTCCCCGACGCCGACGCGGTCGACAGCCAGACCGCCGCGCCCTTCGGCGTCGGCCTCGGCCTCTCCGGCGACCAGGACCCCGAGCTGGGCATGGCGGGGGCGCAGGCGCACAACCGCTGGCTCGCCGAATTCGTGTCCCAGAACCCGCAGCGGCACTGCGGGGTGGCCCTGCTCCCCATCACGGGCGAACCGGACCGGGTCGTCGCGGAGATCCACCGGGCCAAGGAGTCCGGGCTCGGCGCGCTGATGATCCCGTCCATGTGGGTGGACAAGGCGCCCTACCACGACCGCCGTTACGACCCCGTGTGGGCGGCGGCCGCCGAGACCGCGATGCCGATCGTCACCCACTCGGGGGCCGCGCCGCGCCACGAGTACGGCGACCACCTCGGGATCTACGTCTCCGAGGTCACCTGGTGGCCCTCCCGCCCCCTGTGGTTCCTGCTCTGGTCGGGGGTCTTCGAGCGGCACCCGGGCCTGAAGTTCGGGGTCGCCGAGTCCGGCTGCTGGTGGCTGCCCAACCAGCTGTGGTTCATGGACCGGCTCTACCTCGGCGCGCACGGCGGCAAGAAGCTCTCGCCGTTCGCGGAGCTCAAGCGCCCGCCCAGCGAGTACCTGGACCGCCAGGTCTTCGTCTGCGCGACCAACACCAAGCGCCGCGAGCTGGCCCAGCGCTACGAGATCGGCGTGGACAACATCCTGTGGGGCTCGGACTTCCCGCACCCCGAGGGCACCTGGCCGAACACCCGGACCTGGCTGAAGAACACCTTCCACGACATCCCGGTCGAGGAGACCCGCCGGATGCTGGGGCTGGCCGCCGCCGAGGTCTTCGGCTTCGACACCGCGGCCCTCGCCCCGCTGGCCGCCCGGATCGGCCCGACCCCGGCCGAGCTGGGCCAGTCCGCCGACCAGGCGGCCGTCGAGGCCTCCTGGTCCCGCTCGCGCGAGACCGGCCGCCACTGGCTGACCGGCGGCGACTTCCCGGTGCTGGGGGTGAACGGATGACGGGCTCCGAGGACCGGTACACGGTCATCTCGGCGGACTGCCACGCGGGCGCCGACCTGCTGGACTACAAGCCGTACCTGGAGAAGCGCCACCACGACGAGTTCGACGCCTGGGCCGCCGGGTACGTCAATCCGTACGAGGACCTCCTCGCCGACACCGCCGACCGGAACTGGAACTCCCCGCGCCGGCTGGCCGAGCTGGAGGCGGACGGGATCGTGGCGGAGGTGCTGTTCCCCAACACCATCCCGCCCTTCTTCCCCAAGGCCTCCCTGATGGCCCAGCCGCCGACCGCCGCCGAGTACGCGCTGCGCTGGGCCGGGCTCCAGGCGCACAACCGCTGGCTGGCCGACTTCTGCGCGGACGCGCCGGGGCGGCGGGCCGGGGTGGTCCAGATCCTGCTCAACGACGTCGACGCGGCGGTCGCGGAGATCCGGCGCACCCGGGCCGCGGGCCTGACCGGGGGGATCCTGCTGCCGGGCGTCCCGCCGGGCTCGCCGGTCCCCGAGCTGTACTCGGCGGCGTACGACCCGATCTGGGCGGTCTGCGACGAGCTGGACGTCCCGGTCAACCACCACGGCGGCTCCGCCTCGCCGCCGCTGGGGGACGAACCGGCGGCCCGCGCCGTCTTCATGGTGGAGACCACCTGGTTCTCGCACCGCGCCCTGTGGCACCTCATCTTCGGCGGCGCCTTCCGCCGCCACCCGGGCCTCAAACTGGTCCTGACGGAGCAGGGGTCCGGCTGGATCCCGGGCGTCCTGGAGATGCTGGACTACTACCACGGCCGCCTGGTGAACTCCGCGGCGAAGGCCGCCACCGCCGAGTCCAAGTTCGGCGCGGGCCTGGCGGATTCGATGGGCAAGGGCCCGAGCGAGGTCTGGCGGGACAACTGCTTCGTGGGCGCGAGCTTCATGCGCCCCCACGAGGTGCCGCTGCGCGGCCGGATCGGCCTCGACAAGATCATGTGGGGCAGCGACTACCCCCACGACGAGGGCACCACCCCCTTCTCCCGCGAAGGCCTGCGCATCGCCTACGCGGGCCTGCCCCGGGAGGAGGTGGCGGCCATGGCCGGCGGCAACGCGGCCCGCGTGTACGGCTTCGACCTGCCGTTCCTGGACGCGCTGGCCGCCCAGCACGGCCCGCTCGTCTCGGAGATCGCCGAACCCCTGACCGAGATCCCGCCGCAGGCCACCAGCCCGGCCTTCGCCCGGGGCGCGTCGGTGCGCGTCTGGTAGCGGCGCCTTCCCCGCCGGGCGGCCCGGGTCCCGACCGGGCCGGGGCGCCCGGCGGGAGGCTCAGTTCCCGACGTACCTGACCTTCTCGGGCGGGATCCGCTCCGCCCCGGTGAAGGTGGTGCGCCGGTCCAGCTCCACGGTCAGCCCGTCCAGGGCCGCGAGCGGGGAGAGGTCGACCGGCCCGGAGCACTCGGTCAGCGTCAGCCGCCGCAGCTCCGGGAACTCGGCGACCGCCTCCAGCGTCCCCTCGATCCCGCAGCGGCGCAGGTGCAGCCCGGTCAGCCACCGGTACGGGGTGAGGGCGCCGATCGACACCGGCGCGGTGTGCCGGATCTCCAGGCTCCGCAGCCCGCCCAGCGGAAGCCGCGAGACCAGCTGCCCGTACTGCCAGGGCCCGGCGATCGTCAGGCTCTCCACCCCCGGCCAGCGGTCGATCCCGTCCAGGGTCAGCCCCCGCGCCCCCTGCCACAGCGACAGCGAGGTCAGGGTCCCGGCGGCCGGGACGTCCCCGATCCGGCGCTCCCGGGGCTCGTACCCGATGACGAGCGAGCGCAGCCCGGGCACCTGTGCCAGCGGGGCCAGCGAGAGGCCGTCGCGCAGGTACCCGAAGGCGAGGCTGTCCGCCGGGAGTTCGGCGACCGCCTCGATGCCGGTGAGGTTCGGGCAGTCGTAGACCCCGAGGTGGCGCAGCGCGGGAAGGCCCGTCAGCTCCGCCAGACCGGTCAGCCCGGGATTGCGCTGCAGGACCAGCCATTCCAGGTCCCGGCGGGCCGTGACGGCCGGCGGCACCCCCTGGTCCCAGGTGAGGTGGAGCCGGCGGATGTGCGGGAGCCGGTCGAGGGCGGCCAGCTGCTCGGGGGTGCTGACGTGCAGGTGCGCGCTGCGGACGGGGGCGTCGGCGAGCACCGCGTCCGCGAAGTCCTCGGTGGGGAACAGGCCCCACGAACCGCAGATCTCGTGGCTCACCTCGTAGCGGTCGTCCCGCCGGAACCCGGCGATGACCTGGAGCGCCCGGTCTCCGCCGACCAGGGCCGCCGTGCGGATGGTCGCTGCCGCCTCGGCCTCGGTGAGGTCCGCGGGCTCCGGCAGCAGCTCCAGGACCAGTTCGCCCGCCTTCGCCAGCTCCTCGGCCTGGCCCACCGAGTGCGGCGGCAGCAGGTGGGCGGTACGGGTCTCCACCTCCCGCCACACCTCCGGGTCCAGCTCGGGGGCGTGCTCCAGGCAGGCCGCCGCGAGCAGCACCAGCCGGCTGCTGTCCCGCTTGACCCGCTCGGAGCGGCGCAGTAACTGCCGCAGCAGGCGCGCGCGTTCGTCGGGGCGGGCATGGCCGACCGCCATCCGGATGACGTCGTACCAGTCGTCCTCGTGGGCGTTCTGCACCAGGACGCCGAAGTCCCGCGCCTCGACGGCCGCCTTGGCGCCCAGGTAGTCGCGGAAGGTGCGGTGGACGAAGTGCACCGAGCCCGGGACCGGCTCGCGGAGCAGGCCGCTGCGGATCAGCAGGTGCCGGAAGACCTGCCGGGCCGTGCCCTGGGCCCGGGCCTGCGGCATGGCGTCCAGCCACTCGTCGACCATCTCCACGGCCTCGTCGCAGTCCGCCTCGACCTGGCCGTTGCGGATCAGCCAGTAGGCGAGCCGCTGGAGCAGCAGGGTCTGTTCGTCCCGGGTGAGGTAGACCCCCTCGACGCCGATGATCTCCCGTTCGCTGTCCCGGCGGACGAGCAGCATGTCGAGCGCGGCGTCGTACAACTCCTTCCGGGCCCGGGGCAGGTGCATGTGCCGGTCCCGGTTCAGCGCGCACAGCAGCGCGCACATCAGGGGGTTGGTGGCGAGCCTGCCGAGGTCCCGGCGCAGCCGGACCGCCTGGCCGAGGGAGGTCTCGTACCGGTCCAGCTCGGCCCGGCCCTCTGCGGATCCGCATTCCGCGCGCGCCGCGTCGTGCCAGTGCGTCAGGAACGCCTGGACGTCCTTGCGTTCCATCGGCAGCAGGGACACGGGGGCGAAGGCGTGGCCCGAGAGCCAGTCGTCGCGCACCGCGGAGGGCCGGGTGGTGACGATGTACCGGGCCTCGGGATAGGCGTCGACCAGCGACCAGATCCACGCCTCGGTCCGGTTGCGCAGCCGCTGCGGCACCTCGTCGACCCCGTCGATCAGGATCAGGGCCCGGCCCGCGCGCAGCACCGAGCTGACCCAGCCGGGCGGCGCCTCCCCGTGGATCGGTATCCCGCAGGCGCGCAGGAACTCCTCCGGCATCGGCAGCGTGTCGCGCGAGGTGAAGGAGCGCAGCCGCAGCACGAAGGGCACGTGGGCGTTGAGGCCGCGCAGTTCCGGGCCGAAGCTGCGGCGGGCCGCGTTCAGGGCCAGCCACTGGACCAGGGTGCTCTTGCCCGAGCCGGCGGGCCCGCGCAGCAGGACGCGGGGGGAGGAGCCGAGCGCCGTCTCGACGGTGGTCACCGCCTGGCGCCCCAGCTCCTCGTACGGCTGGTCGCCGCTGACCGAGAGGCTGATGTAGGCCAGGTCCAGCGGCCATTCCTGGCGGGCCTGGCTGAAGGTCAGCCCGTACAGCTCCAGGCGCCCGTGGGCCGCCGCGACGTAGGCCGCGTACCGCTCCTCGAAGTCCGCGGCCGCCGAGCCGGGCGCGGGCCCCAACCGGTCCCGTACGACGTCCAGCTCGCGGGCGAGGTCCCCCGTGCGCCGGATCACCTCCAGGTCCGCGCGGGCGCCGAAGCCCGGCAGCGTGGTGACGTACTCGACGGCGTGGCGGCAGCACAGCTCCAGCAGCTCCCCGTAGAGCGCCCGCGCGGCGTCGCCCAGGCCGGGCGGCGGGCCGGGCAGGGCCGCGGCGAGCCGGTCCGGGTCGAGGTCGAGGGCGAACAGGGCGCCGGGGTCCAGCGCGCCGAGCCCGGCGAAGGCGTCCCGTACGGCGTCCAGCGCGGCCAGCCGCTCGTGCTCGGGGAGCCGGGAACCGGGGGTGTGCAGGCGCCCGGCGAGGGTGGTGGTGAGGTGGGCCAGCTCCGCCTCGCCCAGTTCCGCCGGACGGCGCCAGCGCGGGGCCGGGCGGGCCGGATCGGCGGTGGTGCCCGCCCCCGGGCCCTGCGCCAGCAGTGCTTTGACGAGCGCGCCCAGCGCCGTGCCCGCCACCTTCAAGAGAACCGGCTCTAATCCGCTCACATGGCCTCCCCGCCCCGGTCGGACAGTATCTCCGGTACCGGGGGTAACACCGATGGATACCGATCGGTAACAACATCTAGCGGCCCGGTGGGACGCGCCTCTATGGTGCGGTCATGCCGAACCTGCCCGATGTCGTGCTGTGGTCCATACCTGCCTTTGTGCTGCTCACGGTGGTCGAGCTGGTGAGCTACCGGCTCCATCCCGACGAGGACGCAGCCGGGTACACCGCCAAGGACGCCGCCACCAGCGTCGGCATGGGACTCGGCAGCCTCGTCTTCGACTTCCTCTGGAAGATCCCGATCGCGCTGATCTACGCGGCGGTCTACGAGCTGACCCCGCTGCGCGTCCCCGTCCTGTGGTGGACCCTGCCCCTCATGCTGCTCGTGCAGGACTTCCTGTACTACTGGCAGCACCGCGGCCACCACGTCATCCGCGTCCTGTGGGCCTGCCACGTGGTGCACCACAGCAGCCGCAAGTTCAACCTCACCACCGCGCTGCGCCAGCCCTGGACCAGCTGGACCTCCTGGCCGTTCTACCTGCCGATGATCGCCCTCGGCGTCCACCCGGCCGCGGTCGCCTTCTGCTATTCGGTCAACCTCGTCTACCAGTTCTGGATCCACACCGAGCGCATCGGCAAGCTGCCCCGGCCCGTCGAGTACGTCTTCAACACCCCCTCCCACCACCGCGTCCACCACGCCTCCCAGGGCGGCTACCTCGACCGCAACTTCGCCGGGATCCTGATCGTCTGGGACCGGATGTTCGGTTCCTGGGTGGGGGAGACCGACCGCCCCGAGTTCGGCCTCACCAAGAACATCGAGACCTACAACCCGCTGCGCGTGGCCACGCACGAGTACGCCGCCATCGCCCGGGACGTGCGCGCCGCCACCAGCTGGCGCGAGCGCGCCGGACGGGTCTTCCGCGGACCCGGCTGGCAGCCCGCCACGACGCCGGCCCCCGCCCCGGCCGCCGCCGGTGCCGCGGCGCCCGCGGCCCCCACCGCCGGGCCCGCCGCGTGAGCGCCCGCCGCCCCGCCCCCGGCCCCGCGGCGCTCGGCGGCTTCGCCCTCGCCACCGCCGCCGACCTCGGCTCGCTGCTCGCGGGCTGGGAGACCGGGCACCTGATCTTCAAGCCGCTCCTGATGCCCCTGCTCATCGCCTACGCCCTCACCCGCGGCGCGCCCCGGCCCCTGGTCGCCGCGCTGTGCTTCGGGTGGGGCGGGGACCTCGCGCTGCTCTTCGACGCCGACCCCGCCTTCCTGATCGGCATGGGCTCCTTCGCCCTCGGACACCTCTGCTACCTGGTCCTCTTCGGGCGGCGCCCGGTCTCCCCGCTCGCGGGGGCGGCGTACGGGCTCGCGCTCGTCGGGACCGTGTCGCTGCTCTGGGGGGACCTCCCGGCCGGGCTGCGGATCCCGGTCGCCGGATACAGCCTGCTGCTGACCGCGATGGCCTGGCGGTCCGGGGCGCCGGGGTGGAAGGCCGGGCTCGGCGGGGCGCTGTTCCTGCTCTCCGACACCCTCATCGCCACCGGCGTGGCCGACTGGCCGCAGCTGCCCCGGCCCGCCTTCTGGGTCATGGCGACCTACGCGGCCGCGCAGTACCTGCTGACCGAGGGAACCCTCGCGGATGACCGGGCGTACCGTAGGGAAGTCGTACCAGTCTGACCGCCCCGGCCACGCTGATTCCCTGACGTCACAGAAGGACCGCACCATGCGCGCCACCGTCATCCATGCCCCGCACGACATCCGTGTGGAGGAGGTGCCCGACGCCGCGGTCCAGCGGCCCGAAGACGCCGTCGTGCGCGTGCTGCGCGCCTGCATCTGCGGCAGCGACCTGTGGGCCTACCGCGGCGAGGCCGAGCGCCAGCCGGGCCAGCGCATCGGGCACGAGTTCCTCGGCATCGTCGAGGAGACCGGCTCCGCCGTCTCCGGGCTGCGCGCGGGCGACCTGGTCGTGGCGCCCTTCATGTGGTCCGACGGCACCTGCGACTACTGCGTCGAGGGCCTGCATACCTCCTGCGTCCACGGCGGTTTCTGGGGCTCGGTCGGCTTCGACGGCGGCCAGGGCGAGGCCGTCCGCGTCCCGCACGCCGACGGCACCCTGGTGAAGCTGCCCGCCGAGGCCGTCGGCGACGAGCACCTGCTCACCGGGCTGCTCGCGCTCTCCGACGTCATGGGCACCGGCCACCACGCGGCCCTGGGCGCGGGCGTCCGCAAGGGCTCCACCGTCGCCGTCGTCGGCGACGGCGCGGTCGGCCTGTGCGGCGTCCTGGCCGCCAAGCGCCTCGGCGCCGAGCGGATCATCGCCCTGGGCCGCCACACCGCCCGTACCGACATCGCGAAGCTCTTCGGCGCCACCGACGTGGTGGCCGAGCGCGGCGAGGCCGCCGAGGCGGCCGTGCGCGAGCTGACGGGCGGGCAGGGCGCGCACGCGGTCATCGAGGCCGTCGGCACCGAGCAGTCCATGCGCACCGCCGTGAACATCACCCGCGACGGCGGTGCCATCGGCTACGTCGGCGTGCCGCACGGCAGCGGTACGGGCCTGGACCTCGGGGTCATGTTCGACCGCAACATCACCCTGCGCGGAGGCGTGGCCCCGGTCCGCGCCTACATCCCGGAGCTGCTGGCGGACGTACTGAACGGCACCATCGACCCGGCGCCCGTCTTCGACCGCACCGTGGCCCTGGACGAGGTGCCGGACGGCTACCGCGCGATGGACGACCGCAGCGCCCTCAAGGTCATGATCAAGGCCTGACGCACCCGGAGCGGGACAGGGGCCGGGCGGGGAGACTCCCGCCCGGCCCCTGCGTCGTTCTCCCGGCCTACTTCACCGCGTCGAGGGCGTTCACCATGCCCGCGCCGTAGTAACTCGTCTGGCCCCACTTGCTGGTGCAGCCGACCGCGTTCACGAGGGCACCGGTCGCGTCGTAGATCTTCTCCGGGCAGGCCTTCCTGTCCGCCTGGAGCTTGAGCAGCGACTGGAGCTGCGACGGCGCGGCCCACGGGTGCGCGCTCTTGAGCAGCGCCAGGACGCCCACGACGTGCGGGGTCGCCATCGAGGTGCCCTGCTTGTAGCCGTAGCCGCCGCCCGGCAGGGTCGACAGGATCCGCCCGTTGGCGTCCGGGGTGGCCGGGATCTGCCACTTGTCGCCGCCCGGGGCGGTCACGTCGGCCACGCCCAGCCCGTAGCTGGAGTAGTACGAGCGCAGGCCCTGGTCACCGGTGGCCGTCACCGTGACCACGCCCGGCAGCTGCGCCGGCAGGGACGGGCAGACCTTGGGGTCGATGGTGCGCGGCGACGGGGTCGCGTCGTCCGGGCTGGTCTCGTCCAGGATCGAGGCCGCGGCCAGGTCCCAGTTCTCGTTGCCCGCCGCGGCCACGGTCAGGGTGCCCTTGTGCTCGGCGTAACGGCTCGCCCGGGTGAGGGCCTCGACGAGGGCCTTCTGGTCGTCGTCCGTCTTGCAGTTGAAGTACCAGGGGTCCATGTAATAGCTGTTGTTCGTCACCGCGATGTGGTGTTCGGCGGCGAACACGAACCCGCAGACCACCGCCTCGGCGAAGAACAGGTTGGTCCCCGGCTCGGCCACCTTGATCGCGGCGACCTTCACCCCGGGCGCCACTCCGGTGATGCCGATGCCGTTGCGGGCGGCCGCGATGGTCCCGGCGACGTGGGTGCCGTGGTCGCTGCCGTCGGCGTACGGGCGCCAGGCGCCCTCGGTCGTGTCGGCGACCCCGCCGACACAGTTGGCGGACTGTCCCTTGGAGAAGTTGGCCGCCAGATCGGGGTGGGTGTCGTCCACTCCCGTGTCGATGACGCCCACCGTGACGTCCGGGCTGCCATCGTTGATCTTGTGAGCCTGGTCGGCCTTGATCGCCCGCAGGTCCCACTGGTTGGGCTCCAGCGGCTCCTCGCCCGGCGCCGCCTGCGCCGCCGCCTTGGCGGCGTCGGCCGCGCTGAGCTTCTGGGTGGTGCCCTCCTCGTCGGTCTGCACCGCCTTGAGCGGGGCCGTACGGGTGGCGCCGACCGAGACCACGAGCCCGCGCTGGGTCCGCAGGGTCTTGGCGAAGTCGGGGTTCTGGGAGTGCGCGATCACGACCCCGATCTGCTCATACGCCGTCACCACGGTGCCGCCGGCCCGCTCGACGGCCTTCTGCGCGTCCTTCGCCTCGGCATAGGTGGTCAGGTTCACCACGTACGACAGCTCCGGACCCGCGGCGGTGGGCCTGGCCGCGGCCACCGCCTCCAGCGGTGCGGCGGAGGCCGCGACCGAGGGGAGGAAGGCGAGCGAGGCGGTGAGCACCAGGCCGACCGGCACGGCGAGCGCACGCCGGCGGGCGGTTCCCAGATGAGCCATGGGTTCTCCACATCATCCGTGAAAAAGCCGTCCTGACGCGGATTGCGTCACGACGGGTTCATGACAGGTGAAGCTAGCGCCGGTGTTCTGGTCCGCGCCATCAGTTCGAGAAATCAGTCCCCCGGGACCGCCATCCGGAAGCCCACTCTCCGAAAAAACAGCGGGTGTTGAACCGTCCCGACGCGCCGGCCGTGCCGTTGACAGGGGGGCTCAGCACCACCACCCCCTCATGGAGGTCGTCTTGTCCGTCGTCCCCACCGCGCCCGCGTCCCAAGGAGAGCCGCCCGTGACCACGCAAGCAGCGCCGCCGCCCGACGGAGCGGCCGCCGGCCAGACCGGCTTCCCGTATGCGGCCGGTCCCACGGCCGAAGCGTTCGTCCAGGTGCAGCAGAGCGCCGAGTTCGCGGCCCTGCGCCGCTCCCACCACTCCTTCGCGTTCCCGCTCACCATCGCCTTCGTCACCTGGTACCTGCTGTTCGTGTTCCTCTCGAACTACGCGGGCGGCTTCATGGGGACCAAGCTCTTCGGCAACATCAACGTCGCCCTGGTCTTCGGCCTCCTCCAGTTCGTCAGCACCTTCGTCATCGCCTGGCTCTACTCGCGGTACGCGGCGACCAAGCTCGACCCCAAGGCCGAGGCCATCAAGTCCCGTATGGAGGCCGACGCATGAGCAGCTCCGCCGCGATCCAGCTCGCCGCCGGCTCGACCACCGAGCACCGGCCGCTGATCATCACCCTCTTCGCGGTCTTCGTCGCCGCGACCCTGGGCATCACCGTCTGGGCCGGACGGCAGACCAAGAGCGCCTCCGACTTCTACGCGGGCGGCCGCCAGTTCACCGCCTTCCAGAACGGGCTCGCCGTCTCCGGCGACTACATGTCCGCCGCGTCCTTCCTCGGCATCGCCGGAGCCATCGCGCTCTTCGGCTACGACGGCTTCCTCTACTCCATCGGCTTCCTGGTCGCCTGGCTGGTGGCCCTGCTCCTGGTCGCCGAGCCGCTGCGCAACGCGGGCCGCTACACGATGGGCGACGTGCTGGCCTTCCGGATGCGCCAGCGCCCGGTGCGCACCGCCGCGGGTGCCTCCACCATCGTCGTCTCGATCTTCTACCTGCTCGCGCAGATGGCGGGCGCGGGCGTCCTGGTCTCGCTGCTGCTCGGCATCACCAGTGACGCGGGCAAGATCCTCATCGTCGCGCTGGTGGGCGTCCTGATGATCGTGTACGTCACGATCGGCGGGATGAAGGGCACCACCTGGGTGCAGATGGTCAAGGCCGTGCTGCTCATCGCGGGCGCGCTGCTGATGACCTTCATGGTGCTGTGGAAGTTCCACTTCAACGTCTCGGACCTGCTCGGGACGGCCGCGGAGAAGAGCGGCAAGGGAGGAAAGTTCCTGGAGCCGGGGCTGAAGTACGGCGCCACCGGCACCTCCAAGCTGGACTTCATCTCGCTCGGCCTCGCCCTGGTCCTCGGCACCGCGGGCCTGCCGCACATCCTGATCCGCTTCTACACCGTGCCCACCGCGAAGGCCGCCCGCAAGTCCGTGAACTGGGCCATCGGCATCATCGGCGCCTTCTACCTGATGACGATCGCCCTCGGCTTCGGCGCCGCGGCCCTCATCGGCCCGAAGGAGATCAAGGCGAAGAACCCGGCGGGCAACGCGGCGGCCCCGCAGCTCGCCGAGTACCTGGGCGGCGTCGGCACCACCGGCGGCGCGGTCCTGCTCGCCGTCATCTCGGCGGTCGCCTTCGCCACCATCCTCGCCGTCGTCGCGGGCCTCACCCTCGCCTCCTCCTCGTCCTTCGCGCACGACATCTACGCGAATGTGATCCGCAAGGGGAAGGCCACCGAGAAGGAGGAGATGCGGGCCGCCCGCTGGGCCACCGTCTTCATCGGCGCCGCCGCCATCGTGCTCGGCGCCTTCGCCCGCGACATGAACGTCGCCGGTCTGGTCGCCCTCGCCTTCGCGGTCGCCGCCTCCGCCAACCTCCCGACGATCCTCTACAGCCTCTTCTGGAAGCGCTTCACCACCCAGGGCGCGCTGTGGTCCATCTACGGTGGCCTGATCTCCTCGGTCGTCCTGGTGCTGTTCTCCCCGGTCGTGTCCGGAAACGCCAAGACCTCGATGTTCAAGAACGTGGACTTCCACTGGTTCCCGCTCGAGAACCCGGGTCTGATCTCCATCCCGCTCGGCTTCCTCCTGGGGTGGCTGGGGACCCTGCTCTCCAAGGAACCGGCCGACGCCGAGAAATTCGCGGAACTGGAAGTGCGCTCCCTCACCGGTACGGGCGCGCACTGACCTGGTGCGCGCGGGAGAGTGACCCAACACCCGGCGTTGCCGTGTCGTAGATCCCTACGACACGGCAACGCCGCGTCTCGTTCCTTTGGGCAGCCCTACTGGGCGCGGGCGTCGCGTAGGCTCGACAACGACGCATGCACCCATCCACAGTGGCGTCAACCTCTACGAAACCGGACAGGGAGGGGGCCCACAGTGCTCATCGACACCTTCGGCCGCGTGGCCACTGACCTGCGCGTCTCACTGACCGACCGGTGCAACCTGCGCTGCACGTACTGCATGCCCGAAGAGGGACTGCAGTGGCTCGGCAAGCCGGACCTGCTCACCGACGACGAGATCGTCCGGCTGGTCCGCATAGCCGTCACCAGCCTGGGCATCACCGAGGTCCGCTTCACCGGCGGGGAACCGCTGCTGCGGCCCGGCCTCGTCGGGATCGTCGAGCGGTGCGCGGCCCTGGAGCCGCGCCCCAAGATGTCCCTCACCACCAACGGCATCGGCCTCAAGCGCACCGCCGCGGCCCTCAAGGCCGCGGGCCTGGACCGGGTCAACGTCTCCCTGGACACGCTGCGGCCCGACGTCTTCAAGACCCTGACCCGCCGCGACCGGCACAAGGACGTCATCGAGGGCATGGCCGCGGCCCGCGAGGCCGGCCTCACGCCGGTGAAGGTCAACGCCGTCCTGATGCCCGGCCTCAACGACGACGAGGCCCCCGACCTGCTCGCCTGGGCCGTGGAGAACGAGTACGAGCTCCGCTTCATCGAGCAGATGCCGCTCGACGCCCAGCACGGCTGGAAGCGCGACGGGATGATCACCGCCGGGGACATCCTCACGTCCCTGCGCACCCGCTTCACGCTCACCGAGGAAGGCGCCGACGAACGCGGCTCCGCCCCGGCCGAGCGCTGGGTGGTCGACGGCGGCCCGGCGACCGTCGGCGTCATCGCCTCGGTCACCCGCCCGTTCTGCGGGGCCTGCGACCGCACCCGGCTCACCGCCGACGGCCAGATCCGTACGTGCCTGTTCGCCACCGAGGAGTCCGACCTGCGCGCGGCCCTGCGCTCGGGCGCCCCGGACGAGGAGATCGCCCGCCTGTGGAAGGTGGCGATGTGGGGCAAGAAGGCCGGTTCCGGCCTGGACGACCCCACCTTCCTCCAGCCCGACCGCCCCATGTCCGCGATCGGCGGCTAGGCAGCCGGCGGAGGGCTCGGAGCGCGGGCGTCAGGACCGACGGTCCGAGCCCTCCGGCTGTACCCACTCGTCGAACTTCACGACGTCCTTGAGGAAGCCGCGGACTCCCAGGAACTGGGACAGGTGCTCCCGGTGCGCCTCGCAGGAGAGCCAGGTCTTGCGCCGTTCCGGCGTGTGCAGCTTCGGGTTGTTCCACGCCAGGACCCACACGGCGGCCTCGCGGCAGCCCTTGCCGGAGCAGGTGGGGGTTTCGTTCGCGCCAAGCGATGCGTCAGGGGAGTTCACAGCCTCAACCCTACAAACCATACGAACGGAAGGGCGACGCCGAGCAGCCACGGGGGGAGCTGCCCGGCGTCGGTCCGTCGCTCCGACGGGGGATGCGGAGCGCGTAGGCAGTATGTCACGCACGACCCGGTGCGGTGCACCGGAACTTCATGATTGATCTGAGCTTTTATTGAGGTTTCCCGCGTCCAGTGCGGGGCGCACAGGCGAGGGGATGAAGTGCGAGGGCAGCGAGGGCGCCGACTCGCGCCCCGCGTTGGCGATGACCACGGCGACGTACGGCAGCAGCGCGCCCAGTACGAGCGTCACGATCGCCACAGGCCGTTCCACGTTCCACAGGATCACGGTCAGGATCACCGACAGCGTCCTGATCCCCATCGAGATCACGTACCGGCGCTCCCGGCCCCGCACGTCCTCCGCGAGACCTTTGCGCGCTCCGGTGATCCGGAAGACCTCGGCCCCGTTCCGCTTCTTCCGCCGCACGTTCCACCACCCGATCCGCCCGCCGGACACTCCCCGGTCCGGACGCTTCCACCGTACGCCGCCCCCTTCGCGCGGGGGAGGGCGGGTATCGCCCGAATGGGGTCACCCGACGTGCGGACCGGAGGGACCGGCCCGAGACTGGGCTGACATGCGCACATCGCGCCACGAGGAGGCGACATGCATTGGTTGTGGGCGATCATCGTCGGGTTCGTGCTGGGCCTCATCGCCCGGGCGATCCTGCCTGGCAAGCAGCACCAGCCCCTATGGCTGACCACCATCTTCGGCATCCTTGGCGCCCTCCTCGGCAACGCCGTCGCGAGCTGGATCGGGGTGCACGACACCAAGGGCATCGACTGGATCCGCCACCTGCTCCAGCTGGCCGGAGCCGTCGTGATCGTCGGGCTGGGTGACATGGTCTACCTGATGGTCCGGGGCAACAGGCGGCAGATGACCTGAGCGGCGCCGACAGCGGATCAGGGACCACCCCGGCGGCCCGGCCGCCGGGTCACGACGGAGGGGCCGGCCGGACAGTGCGTCCGTACCGGCCCCTCCGCCGTGCCGTCGTACCGGGGATCAGCCCGTGACCTCGACCGCGGCCAGGTTCTTCTTGCCGCGGCGCAGCACGAGCCAGCGCCCGTGCAGCAGGTCCGACGCGGCGGGCACCGCGTCCTCAGCGGTGACCTTGACGTTGTTCACGTAGGCCCCGCCCTCCTTGACCGTGCGCCGGCCGGCCGACTTGCTCGCGACCAGACCGGTCTCCACGAGCAGGTCGACGACCTGCGCGAGCTCGGCCACCTTGGCGTGGGGCAGCTCGGACAGGGCCGCGGCCAGCGTGGCCTCGTCCAGGTCCGTCAGCTCGCCCTGCCCGAACAGCGCCTTCGACGCCGCGATGACACCGGCGCACTGGTCCGCGCCGTGCACCAGGGTCGTCAGCTCCTCGGCCAGCGCGCGCTGCGCGGCGCGCGCCTGCGGCCGCTCGGCGGTCTGCGCCTCCAGCTCCTCCAGCTCCTCGCGGGTCTTGAAGGAGAGGATCCGCATGTAGGTGGAGATGTCACGGTCGTCCACGTTCAGCCAGAACTGGTAGAACGCGTACGGCGTGGTCATCTCCGGGTCGAGCCAGACGGCGCCGCTCTCGGACTTGCCGAACTTGGTGCCGTCGGCCTTGACCATCAGCGGGGTCGCCATCGCGTGGACGTGCGCCGTCGGCTCCACCCGGTGGATCAGGTCGAGACCGGCCGTCAGGTTGCCCCACTGGTCGGAGCCGCCCTGCTGGAGGGTGCAGCCGTAGCGCCGGTACAGCTCCAGGAAGTCCATGCCCTGGAGCAGCTGGTAGCTGAACTCGGTGTAGCTGATGCCCTGGTCGGACTCCAGCCGCTTGGCGACCGAGTCCTTCGTGAGCATCTTGTTGACCCGGAAGTGCTTGCCGATGTCCCGCAGGAACTCGATGGCGGACAGGCCCGCCGTCCAGTCCAGGTTGTTCACCATGACCGCGGCGTTCTCACCCTCGAAGGACAGGAACGGCTCGATCTGCGAGCGCAGCCGGCCGACCCAGTTCGCGACCGTCTCGGGGTCGTTCAGGGTGCGCTCGGCCGTGGGACGGGGGTCGCCGATCTGCCCGGTGGCCCCGCCGACCAGCGCCAGCGGCCGGTGCCCGGCCTGCTGGAGCCTGCGTACGGTCAGCACCTGGACCAGGTGTCCCACGTGCAGGGAGGCGGCGGTCGGGTCGAAACCGCAATAGAAGGTGACCGGACCGTCCGCGAACGCCTTGCTCAGCGCTTCTTCGTCGGTGGACTGGGCGAACAGCCCGCGCCACTTCAGTTCGTCGACGATGTCCGTCACGGTCTCTCGACTCCTTCGATGTCTGAAATTGCCGTGCTCAGTCTAGGTGGGTCAGACTCCCTGGCTGACCGAGCTCATGTTGAAGTCCGGGATCCGCAGCGCGGGCATCGCGGCCCGGGTGAACCAGTCGCTCCACTCGCGCGGCAGGGTCTTCTCGGTCCGCCCGGCCTCGACGGCCCGCGAGAGCAGGTCCACCGGCGACTCGTTGAACCGGAAGTTGTTGACCTCGCCCACGACCTGGCCGTTCTCCACCAGGTAGACCCCGTCCCGGGTCAGCCCGGTGAGCAGCAGCGTCGCCGGGTCCACCTCGCGGATGTACCAGAGGCAGGTCAGCAGCAGACCCCGCTCGGTGGCGGCCACCATCTCCTCCAGGGACTTCTCGCCGCCCCCGTCCAGGATCAGGTTCCCGAAGCCCGGCGCCGTCGGCTGGCCGGTCAGGGCGGCGCTGTGCCGGGTCGTGGTCAGCCGGGCGAGCTCGCCGCCGCTGATCCACTCCGTGGGGGGCACCGGGAGGCCGTTGTCGAAGACCGACGCGTCGTCGCCCGAGCTGTGCGCGATCACGAAGGGCGCGGACTCCAGGCCCGGCGCGTTCGGGTCGCTGCGCAGGGTCAGCGGCAGCCCGGAGAGCCGCTCGCCGAGCCGGGTGCCACCGCCGGGCTTGGAGAAGACGGTCCGTCCCTCCACCGCGTCCCGGGCCGCCGCCGACCACATCTGGTAGATCAGCAGGTCCGCCACGGCGGTGGGCGGGAGCAGGGTCTCGTACCGCCCGGCGGGCAGTTCGATCTTCCGCTCGGCCCAGCCGAGGCGTACGGCCAGCTCCGCGTCCAGGGCGGTCGGGTCGACGTCCTTGAAGTCCCGCGTGGAGCGGCCCGCCCAGGCGGAGCGGCTGCGGTCCGGGGACTTCGCGTTCAGCTCCAGGGTGCCGGTCGGCTGGTCGTGCCGCAGCCGCAGGCCCGTCGAGGTGCCGACGTAGGTGGAGACCATCGTGTGGTGGGCGAAGCCGTAGAGCTCGCGGCCGCCCGCGCGGGCCCGGGCGAAGGCCTCGCCCAGCGCCGGCGCGAAGTCGCCGAACACCGCCGAGGAGGTCTCGGCCGGCCCGTCGGTGAAGTCCGGCGAGGCGGGAGTACCGGTCACCAGCGGCTGGGCGTCCTCGGCCGGGCCCGCGCCGCGGGCCGCCGCCTCGGCGGCCCGCACCAGCGGCTCCAGCTCCTCGGCGGTGACGGCGGAGCGCGAGACGACCCCCGAGGCCGTGCCCTCCTTGCCGTTCACCGTGGCGATCACCGTGAGGGTGCGGCCGCGGGTGACACCGTTCGTGGTCAGGGCGTTGCCCGCCCAGCGCAGGTTCGCGCTCGACTCCTCGTCGGCGATGACGACGCAGCCGTCGGCGGTGGACAGCGCCAGCGCGCGCTCGACGATCTCGTGGGGCTTGGTACGGATCGGCATCAGCGTCCGGCCTCCTGCGTGGTGTTGAGGATGTTCACGTCACGGAACAGCGCGGAGGGGCAGCCGTGTGAGACGGCCGCGACCTGCCCCGGCTGGGCCTTGCCGCAGTTGAAGGCGCCGCCCAGGACATAGGTCTGCGGGCCGCCGACCTTCTCCATCGAGCCCCAGAAATCGGTGGTCGTGGCCTGGTAGGCGACGTCGCGCAGCTGCCCGGCCAGCTTGCCGTTCTCGATCCGGAAGAACCGCTGCCCGGTGAACTGGAAGTTGTAGCGCTGCATGTCGATCGACCACGACCGGTCGCCGACCACGTAGATCCCGCGCTCCACCCCGCCGATCAGGTCCTCGGTGGAGAGCCCGCCCGGATCCGGCTGGAGCGAGACGTTCGCCATCCGCTGCACCGGCACGTGCCCGGGGGAGTCCGCGAAGGCGCAGCCGTTGGAGCGGCCGAGCCCGGTCAGCTTCGCGATCCGCCGGTCCAGCTGGTAGCCGACCAGGGTGCCGTCCTTGACCAGGTCCCAGCTCTGGGCCTCGACGCCCTCGTCGTCGTAGCCGACCGTGGCCAGCCCGTGGGGCGCGGTGCGGTCACCCGTCACGTTCATGATCGAGGAGCCGTACGTCAGCTTGTTCAGCTGGTCGAAGGTGGCGAAGGAGGTGCCCGCGTACGCCGCCTCGTAGCCCAGCGCCCGGTCCAGCTCGGTGGCGTGCCCGATGGACTCGTGGATGGTGAGCCACAGGTTCGACGGGTCCACCACCAGGTCGTAGCGCCCGGCCTGCACGCTCGGCGCGCGCATCTTCTCGGCCAGCAGCTCCGGGATCCGCTCCAGCTCCGAGTCCCAGTCCCAGCCGGTGCCCGTCAGGTACTCCCAGCCGCGCCCGGCCGGCGGGGCGATGGTCCGCATGGAGTCGAACTCGCCGGTCTCGCCGTCCACGGCCACCGCTGTGAGCTGCGGATGGATCCGGACCCGCTGCTGCGTGGTGACCGTCCCGGCCGTGTCGGCGTAGAACTTGTTCTCGTGCACGGCGAGCAGCGAGGCGTCCACGTGGGCCACGCCGCCGGCGCGCAGCAGCCGGGCGCTGAAGTCGGCGAGCAGCGCCGCCTTCTCCTCGTCCGGCACGTCGAAGGGGTTCACGTCGTAGGCCGAGACCCAGGTGCGGTCCTCGTGCACCGGCTCGTCGGCGAGCTCCACCCGCTCGTCGGAACCGGCGGCCTTGATCACCTCGGCCGAGAGCTGCGCCATGGCCACGGCCTGCGAGGCCACCTTGGCGGCGCCGTCCATCGTGAGGTCCACGCCGGAGGCGAAGCCCCAGCTGCCCCCGTGCACCACCCGGACCGCGTAGCCGAGGTCGGTGGTGTCGGACCCGCCCGACGGCTTGGCGTCCCGCTGGCGCCAGGAGGCGCTGCGGATGCGCTCCAGCCGGAAGTCGGCGTGATCGGAGCCCAGCGCGCGGGCCCGGGCGAGGGCCGCGTCGGCCAGCGCCCGCAGGGGCAGCGCGGCGAATGCCGCGTCGATGGAATGGGGCACGGACGTCCTCCCGTGGTGTGGATCGGTTGCCTCGATCATGTCGCGCCCGGGGCCCTGCTGCCTACCGCTTTCTGTAGGGACTCGACAGACCCCGTCCCAAGGCCCTGTCGGAGCCCGATTCTTTGATAACCGCATGAGACCGATAGGTTTTCGGTTATCCAGACTGCTAGCGAAAGGGTGATCCGTTGAGCCGCTCGGTTCTCGTCACCGGAGGAAACCGGGGCATCGGCCTCGCCATCGCCCGAGCCTTCGCCGAGGCCGGCGACAAGGTCGCGATCACGTACCGCTCCGGCGAGCCGCCGGAGGTCCTGGCGGAGCTGGGCGTCCTGGCGGTCCGCTGCGACATCACCGACACGGAGCAGGTGGAGCAGGCCTACAAGGAGATCGAGGACAAGCACGGCGCGGTCGAGGTGCTGGTGGCCAACGCCGGCATCACCAAGGACACGCTGCTGATGCGCATGTCCGAGGAGGACTTCTCCTCCGTCGTCGACACGAACCTCGTCGGCACCTTCCGCGTCGTCAAGCGGGCCAACCGCGCGATGCTGCGCGCCAAGAAGGGCCGCGTGGTCCTCATCTCCTCGGTCGTCGGCCTCCTGGGCTCGGCGGGCCAGTCCAACTACGCCGCCTCCAAGGCGGCCCTGGTCGGCTTCGCCCGGTCCCTCGCCCGCGAACTGGGCTCCCGCAACATCACCTTCAACGTGGTGGCCCCCGGCTTCGTGGACACCGACATGACGAAGGTGCTCACCGACGAGCAGCGCGCCGGCATCGTCGGACAGGTCCCCCTCGGCCGCTACGCGCAGCCCGAGGAGATCGCGGCCGCCGTGACCTTCCTGGCCTCGGACGGCGCCGCGTACATCACTGGAGCCGTCATTCCCGTTGACGGCGGATTGGGCATGGGTCACTGATCACCATGAGTGGAATTCTCGACGGCAAGCGCATTCTGATCACAGGTGTGCTGATGGAGTCGTCCATCGCCTTCCACGCCGCCAAGCTGGCGCAGGAGCAGGGCGCCGAGGTCATCCTCACCGCCTTCCCGCGGCCGACGCTCACCGAGCGCATCGCCCGGAAGCTGCCCAAGCCCGCCAAGGTGATCGAGCTGGACGTCACCAACGACGAGCACCTGGCCCGGCTCGCGGACCTGGTCCGCGAGGAGCTGGGCGGCCTCGACGGAGTCGTGCACTCCATCGGCTTCGCGCCGCAGGACGCCCTCGGCGGCAACTTCCTGAACACCCCCTTCGAGTCGGTCGCGACCGCCATGCACGTCTCGGCGTTCTCGCTGAAGTCGCTGACCATGGCCTGCCTGCCGCTGTTCCCGGAGGGCGACGGCCAGGGCGGCTCGGTGGTCGGTCTGACCTTCGACGCGCAGTACGCCTGGCCGCAGTACGACTGGATGGGCCCGGCCAAGGCCGCGCTGGAGGCCACCAGCCGCTACATGGCCCGCGACCTCGGCAAGCGGAACATCCGCTGCAACCTGATCTCGGCGGGTCCGATCGGCTCGATGGCCGCGAAGTCCATCCCGGGCTTCTCGGACCTGGCCGACGTGTGGAACCACCGCTCCCCGATGGAGTGGGACATGGCCGACGCGGAGCCCGCGGGCAAGGGCATCGTGGCCCTGCTCTCGGACTGGTTCCCGAAGACCACCGGCGAGATCATCCACGTGGACGGCGGCCTGCACGCGATGGGTGCCTGACCCTCCGGTCACGCCCGTCCCGCATCCGTACGGCGGCGGCCGCGCTTCCCCTTTCCGGGGGGCGCGGCCGCCGCCGTTTCCCGTGGTCCGGGGGTGGTTCTCGATCAGATTTACGCCGCCCGACGGGATCTTCCCGAGTCGAAAAGGCGGACATATGCCTGCAAACTGACCGAGCCGGGATCTTCCCGGAGTGCGTCGGGGAGGAGGTGCGGGAGTGCGTGCGAGGCGGAAGCGAGCGGTATCGCTGCTGGTCACCTCGGTCGTCGTGACCGGCCTCCTGCTCCCGGCCACGGCCGCGTCGCGCTCCGGTGCGGCCGACCCGGTCACGGCGGCGAGTGGGGGCAGGGCCCTGCGCTCCGGGGTCGCCGGTTCCGGAGCCGAGCGCCCGGACGCCCCGATCGGCCCCGTGGATCCGGCGGGCCGGCCGGCGCCCGAGACGGCCGTCACCCACGTCGCCGATCTGGCGGTCGAGCCGCCGCCGCAGCCCGCCCGGGGCGCCCCGGAGGAGCTGTTCGGCGCCGACTGCGCCACCCGCATCGAGGGCTCCCAGGTCAAGGCCCACTGCCACAACCGGTTCCCCGGGACCGATCTCGTCCGGCTGCACGTCGAGTGCGACCGCTGGTGGGACGTGGACGGGGACAGCGCCCCGCTCGCCGTCGTCCCGTCGGGCCGCTCGGAGCTGAACGGCCGCTGCTGGAAGGAAGTCCGCTCGGCCTGGGTCAGCCACCAGCGCCAGTAGCGCCGGTGCCCGCGCCGCGCGCGCGCAGGCAGACGAACGGGTACCCCGCCGCCTCCGAAGCCGCCGCGTCCGCGTCCCCGCGCCGGATCGCCTCGATCAGCCGCCCGTGGTCCAGGTGCGACTCGGGCGCCAGCTCCGGGCCCACGTCCCCGCGCAGCCAGTCCGCCACGAGGTCGCCGAGGTCGGCGTACAGCTCGATCAGCACCTCGTTGTGCGAAGCCGTCACCACGGCCATGTGCAGGCTCACGTCCGCCGCGACGAACAGCTCCGTGCTCCCGCTCGCCCACGCCTGCTCGCGGCGCGCCAGCAGCGCGTCCAGCTGGACCAGGTCCCGCTCGGTACGCCGCTCCGCCGCCAGCCGGGCCGCCGAGGACTCCAGGGTCGAGCGCAGCTCCGCGATGTGCCGGGGGTCGGCCCCCGCGAAGCGCCGGTGCATCACCCCGGCCAGCTCGCTCGTCGCGAGGACGTACGTCCCCGAACCCTGGCGGATGTCGAGCAGCCCGTTGTGCGCCAGCGCCCGTACCGCCTCGCGCACCGTGTTGCGGGCCACCCCCAGCAGCTCCACCAGCTCCGGCTCGGTGGGGATGCGGGAGCCCACCGGCCACTCGCCCGAAGTGATCTGGTTGCGCAGCTGGGCGATCACCTGATCGACGAGCGCGGAGCGGCGAGGAGACGTCAGCGGCATGGTGCCCCCGTCGGAGGTCGGTGGAGCGGGTGGCCGAAAAACCTCGTACGAGATCTCGGGGGTGGACAACCAATCATCCCATGATTCTATGATGGTGCAATGTCCGACGAAGAAATCCAGACCCTGACCCGGCCCGCGGCCGCGCGCACGGCACCCGAACAGACCAACCCGACGGCCCCGGAGCCCGCCGTCACGCCCACCCCCACCTGGCTCGGCCCGGTGCTCCTCGTCGGAATCGTGCTGGCCGCCCTCAACCTGCGACCCGCCATCACCAGCCTCGGCGCCCTCTTCGAGGAGACCCGCACGGGCCTCGGCATGAGCGGCACGGTCGCCGGACTCATCACCTCCGTCCCCGCCCTCTGCTTCGCCGTCTTCGGCGTCACCGCGCCCCGGCTCTCCCGCCGCTTCGGCCCGGCCGCCGTCGTCTGCGCCGGCATGGCCGCCGTCGCGGCCGGTCTGCTGATCCGCCCCTTCGCCGACAGCGCCGCCGGGTTCCTCGCCGCCAGCGCCCTCTCCCTCGCGGGCATAGCGCTCACCAACGTGCTGCTCCCCGTCATCGTCAAGCGGTACTTCCCCGACCGCGTCGGCACCATGACCGGCCTGTACTCCATGGCCCTGGCCGCCGGCACGTCGCTGGCCGCCGCCGCGACCGTCCCGATGACCGACGCCCTCGGCGGCAGCTGGCGCACCGGCCTGCTGGTCTGGGCCCTGCTCGCGGTGCTCGCCGTACTGCCCTGGCTGGCCATCGCCGCGGCCGCCCGCCGCGAGAAGCGGGCCGCCACCGCCGACGGGGCCGCTCCGGCCTCCCGGCCCGACGCGGGCCCCGGCGTCCTGCGCAGCCGCACCGCCTGGGCGCTGGGCTGCTACTTCGGCCTCCAGGCCACCGGCGCCTACGTCACCATGGGCTGGCTCCCGCAGATCTTCCGCGACGCCGGGGTCTCGGCCGGCACCGCGGGCGTCCTGCTCGCCGTCACCATGGTCATGGGCGTACCGCTGGCCTTCGTCATCCCGCGCCTGGCCGGGCGGATGCGGCACCAGGGCCCCATCGCCGCCGTCCTCTGCCTCTTCGGCCTCGCCGGCTACCTCGGGCTCTACCTGGCCCCCGCCGCCGGAGCCTGGGCCTGGGCCCTCCTGCTCGGCGTCTCCAACTGCGCCTTCCCGCTCGTCATCACGATGATCGGCCTGCGCGCCAAGTCCCCGGCCGGAGTCGTCAAGCTCTCCGCCTTCGCCCAGAGCGCCGGCTACCTCATCTCCATCCCCGGACCGCTCCTCATCGGCACCCTCTACCAACACAGCGGCGGCTGGGACCTGCCCCTCGCGCTGATGGCCTGCCTGACCGTGCCCCAGCTCGTGCTCGGCGTCCTCGCGGGCCGGGACCGCACGATCGAGGACGAATGCGGCATGCGAGACTGACCGGCATGCCAGTCCTCGAACCGCACCCCCAGAACGGCCACAAGAAGCTCGGCCTCGTGCTCGGCGCGATGCTCGTCGTGACCGTGATCATCTCCGTCATCGCCAGCATCGCCTCCCGCTGAACCGGCCGGGCCCCGTGTCCCCGGGGGGTGGTGGGGTTAACCCCACCACCCCCTAGGGGGCCAGGCTCAGGGTGAAGTGGGGTGTGCCCCGGATGGGGGCCGCGCCTTCGGATCCATAGATTCGAAGGAGCGGGCCACTCCCGGCCGAGCACCCCAGCACCCCACCCCGGAGGCGGTCATGTCGGCCACCCTGCACACCCGTCCCGCCCGTCCGGCCCGCCGCGTCACCACCGGTGTCGCCGACGCGCGCCTGCACTGGTGGGTGCTGGCCCTGCCCGCGCTCGCCTTCGGGCTCCTGCTGCTGCTCCTCGCCGGATCCGGCGAGGCCCAGGCCGCCGCCCCGGCCCACACCTCGCCCCTCGCCCAGGTCACCCAGCAGATCCTGCGCGTCGTCGGCTGACCGCGCGCCGCGGCCCCGCCGCGCCCCGCGGACGAGCGCCCCACCCCCAGGGGTGATGCGGTCAACACCCTGCGCCCCGTGGCTGATTTCATGCGAAGCTGGGTGCCATGAGCGCCGAATCACCCCGCAGGATCGTCCTCCTCCGGCACGCCAAGGCCGAGTGGTCGGACGGCACCGATCACGACCGTCCGCTGGCCGAGCGCGGCCGTACCGACGCGCCCGCCGTCGGCCTCAAGCTGGCCGAGACCGGCATCGACTTCGACCTGGCCCTCTGTTCCACCGCCGCCCGGACCCGCGAGACCTGGAAGCTCGCCGTCCACGCGCTGCCGCACCGGCCGAAGACCCTCTACGAGGACCGGCTGTACGAGGCCTCCCTCGGCGAACTCATCGCCCTGCTGAACGAGACCCCCGACGACGTCGCCGACCTCCTCGTCATCGGCCACAACCCCGGCATGCACGCCCTCGCCGACGGCCTCACCGGCCGCTCCGAAGGCGACACCCGCACCCGGATGACCCGCACCGGCTTCCCGACCTCCGCCCTGGCCGTGGTCTCCTTCACCGGCCCGTGGAAGTCCCTGGAGCTCGGCGTCGGCACGCTGCTGGACTTCTGGACCCCCAAGGACCACTGACCCGCCCCCCTACCCTGACGGCGACGGGCCCCGGCGTGCTGCCGGGGCCCGTCGCCGTCGTAGGGGGCGCGTACGGACGTACTCACGCCAGGTCGGCGGCCTCGACCTCTTCCCGGGTGATCCCGAGCAGGTACAGCACCGCGTCGAGGAACGGCACGTTCACGGCGGTGTGCGCGGCCTCCCGGACCACCGGCTTGGCACAGAAGGCGACGCCCAGGCCGGCGGCGTTCAGCATGTCCAGGTCGTTCGCGCCGTCACCGATGGCCACCGTCTGGGCCAGCGGCACCCCCGCCTCAGCGGCGAAGCGGCGCAGCAGCCGCGCCTTGCCCGCGCGGTCCACGATCTCGCCGGTGACCCGGCCGGTCAGCTTGCCGTCCTCGATCTCCAGCGTGTTGGCGGCGGCGAAGTCCAGCCCGAGCCGCTCGCGCAGATCGTCGGTCACCTGGGTGAACCCGCCGGAGACCACGCCCACCTGGTAGCCCAGCCGCTTCAGGGTGCGGATCAGGGTCCGGGCGCCCGGCGTGAGCCGCACCTCCGCGCGGACCTTGTCCACGACCGAGGCGTCCAGCCCGGCCAGCAGCGCGACCCGGGCGTGCAGCGATTGCTCGAAGTCCAGCTCACCGCGCATCGCCTGCTCGGTGACCGCGGCGACCTTGTCCTCGCAGCCCGCGTGCGCGGCGAAGAGCTCGATCACCTCGTCCTGGATGAGGGTCGAGTCCACGTCCATCACGACCAGGCGCTGCGCCCGGCGGTGCAGACCGGCCGACACGACGGCCACGTCCACGCCGATGTGCTTGGCGGCCAGGGCGAGGGAGGTGCGCAGCGCCTCCGTCTCGGCGCCGGAGACGGCGAATTCGACCGCGGTCACGGGATACTTGGCGAGCCGGAAGATGCGGTCGATGTTGCCGCCGATCGCGGTGATCCGGGCGGCGATGGCCGCCGTGGACTCCGAGGTGAGCGGGTTGCCGAGCACGGTGACGTGGGAACGCCCACTGCCGCGCGGCCGGTTGTCGCCCGTACCGGAGATGATCTCGGCCTGCAGCTTGAGCGACTCGGCCCAGCTGTGCACGGTGGCCCGCAGCTCGCCTTCGCCGCCCACCTCGGGCTTGGTGACGAGGGCGCACAGCACGATGCGGCCACGGGTGACGACCTGTTCGATGTCGACGACATCGACGGAGTAGGCGGCGAGGGTGTCGAACAGCCCGGCGGTGATCCCGGGACGGTCCTTGCCGAAGATCTTGACGAGGATGGTGGGGACGTCGGAGGTCTGCGAAGCGCTCATGGTGCCCTCACCGTATCTTCCCCGGTCCCGCGGGTGACCCCCCGTCCCGCCCAGCGGACTCCGGGCGCGGCGGGGGCGTCCTCGTCAGCGCGGGGGGCTCGGGGGCGGGCCGGGTGGCGGGGGCGGGGTGAAGGGCTCGCGGGGCGGTCGGGGGTGGACCGGTGGGGCTGCGATCGTCCGGTCCTGGGAGGGGTGGGGCGGGGCGTGCGGGGGTTTGGGCGGGGGGTCGGTCCGGTACGGGTTGGGGTGGTCCGGCGGGGTCCAGGGGGTGGCGGGGCGGTAGGGGCTCGGGGGGCCGTCGGGGGGTGGCGGAGGGGTCGGGGGCCGGGGTGGCGCTCCCGCTGGGCGGGCTCGGCGGGCCAGTACGGTGCCTGTGGCGCCTGCCAGGGTTCCCCATGCCGCGCCCAGGGCCACGGCCAGGGGGGTGTCGCCCCGGAGGTCCACCTGGGCGCCTGCCGTGTCCACGCCCAGGACGGCCAGCGAGGCGCTCGCCGACAGGGCCGTCAGCCACGCCAGTGCCCCCAGCGTCACCCCGGTCACCGCCCCCAGCCGCAGCGCGGGAGCCGCCACCCCGCGCCCTGGGGTCCGTACGGCCGCCAGCACACCCGCGTACAGCAGCAGCAGGCCCGCCCCCGCCACCAGCAGCCATACCCGCTGGTCGTACTCCGCCAGCCGCCCCACCGTCACCGCGTCCCGCCCCGGAACCCCGAGCAGCCGGTCCAGCGGATCGGGCAGCAGCCGCGCCGCGTCCCCCGTGACCCGGGCGCGGAAGGGGACGAAGAGCCCCAGCAGCACCCCCGTCCAGGCCCCGTTCGGCGCCCCCAGCAAGGCCGCGCCCAGGACCCGGTCCGGATGCGCGTCCCCCGCCGCCGCCCACCCGGCGGCGCCCAGCCCGGCCACCACCGCCACCAGCAGCATCGCCAGCACCGCCGAGACCGCGGGCCGCAGCCGGGCCAGGGCGGCCGGACCGCGCCGCGAGGCGAGCAGGGCCACCGCCAGCACGCAGATCGCCCACACCCCGGCTGCCAGCAGGGTCGGGGCGGTGTCCACCGCGAAGCCCACCCGCGCCCGGGTCTCGATCAGGTCGCCCAGCCGGTCGGGCAGCAGCCCGCCGATGTCCCCGATCCCCGGGATCTCCACCTTCGCCGGGGTCCGGGGCAGCGCCGCGCCGTCCAGGGTGACCACGTCGTGCCCCGCCCAGCCCAGCCCGCCCGCCATGGCGACGAAGAGCGCGGTCACCAGCGCCGCGCGCGCGAGGAGTTCGCCCGGAGCCGCGCCCACCCGCAGCGAGCGCAGGAACAGCAGCCCGAGCACCAGCGCTCCCGCCAGCGCCACCCCCAGCGGGGCGACGTCCAGGGCGGTGCGCGCTTCCGCCCCGCTGACGCCCAGGACCGACACGTCCCCCGTCGGGGTGACCGAACCGCCCACCGCCAGCACCACCACGGCCGCCGCCATCGCCCCGAGCGAGCCGCCCGCCGCGTCCGCGCCCAGCAGGTGCAGGCCGAGCGCGGCGACCCCGGCCATCACGATCAGGGACCAGCCGACGGCGGCCACGGCGGACAGGACCGCCTCGCCCCAGCGCATCCGGTGCATGGGCGGCCCCCAGTTTTCTGTCCCCTATGTGACCTGTCACCACTCTCGGGCGGATATCCGACCCCGTCAACGGGCCTCCGTAGGCCCGCGCGAGCGCCGTGTAGACGGTTTCGGCGGAGCCCGGATTCCCCTTGTGGCCCCGGGCCTGAAATAGTTCCCCCGGATGTTCGCCATCCCTAGACTCCCTGACGTCAGGGGGATCCTCGGGGGACAAAAAGTGGGGCTGGAGTGCCGGAACACGTACTGGAATTGAATGGCAGGACCTGGACGCTCGATCCGTCCAGGTCGTACTCCCTGGGGCGCGACCCCCAGGGTGACGTGGCGATCGATGACGCCAGGGTGTCGTGGCGCCATGCCACCATCAGCTGGAACGGGCGGGGTTGGGGGATCGAGGACCACGGCAGCACCAACGGCACCTATGTGCACGGTGCCAGGGTCCAGCAGACCGAACTGGTGCCCGGAACGCCGGTGCACCTGGGCAACGCGCAGGACGGTCCGCGGCTGAATCTGACCGTCGCCGCCGTGGCGGCGGCCGCCCCGCAGCCGGCCGCCGCCCACCAGGCGCAGGCCAACTGGCAGGAGGCGCCCCCGCAGCAGCAGTACCAGCAGCCGCAGCAGCAGGCCGCTCCGCAGTACCAGCCGCCGCAGCAGCAGCCGCAGGTCCCGCACCAGCAGGCCGCCCCGCAGCAGCAGCATCAGCCCGGCCCGGGCTACAGCGACCGCAGCCCGACGACGTTCCACCACCTCGAGCTCGGCCACGTCATGCGCATCGGCCGCGCCCTGGAGAACGAGCTGGTCGTCTCCGACCTCCAGGTCTCGCGCCTGCACGCGGAGTTCCACTCGATGCCGGGCGGCCGCTTCGAGATCCGCGACCTCGGCAGCCACAACGGCACCTACGTCAACGGTCAGGCGCTGCCGAAGTCCGGCACCGCGCTGCTCGGCCCCAACGACATCGTCGGTGTGGGTCACTCCACCTTCCGGATCGTCGGCGACCGCCTCGAGGAGTTCGTCGACACCGGTGACGTCTCCTTCTCGGCCCGCCACCTCACGGTCACGGTCGACGGCGGCAAGCAGATCCTCAAGGACGTCACCTTCGGCGTCCCGGAGAAGTCGCTGATCGGTGTCATCGGCCCCTCCGGCTCCGGCAAGTCGACCCTGCTCAAGGCGCTCACCGGCTACCGGCCCGCCGACCAGGGCGACGTCCTCTACGACAACCGCAACCTGTACAAGCAGTTCGCGGAGCTCCGCCAGCGCATCGGCCTGGTCCCGCAGGACGACATCCTGCACAAGGAGCTGAAGGTCAGCACGGCCCTCAAGTACGCGGCCAAGCTCCGCTTCCCCGGCGACACCGCCGAGTCCGAGCGCGCCGCCCGCATCGACGAGGTGCTGCGCGAGCTCAAGCTCGACATCCACAAGGACAAGAAGATCACCTCGCTCTCCGGTGGTCAGCGCAAGCGCGTGTCCGTGGCCCTGGAGCTGCTCACCAAGCCGTCGCTGATCTTCCTGGACGAGCCGACCTCCGGCCTCGACCCGGGCATGGACCGCGATGTCATGCAGCTGCTGCGCGGCCTCGCCGACGACGGCCGTACGGTCCTCGTCGTCACCCACTCGGTCGCCGAGCTGGGCATCTGCGACAAGCTGCTGGTCATGGCCCCGGGCGGTTCGGTCGCCTACTTCGGCCCGCCGGACGAGGCGCTGAACTTCTTCGGCTACACCACGTGGGCCGACGTGTTCTCCGCCTTCGAGAACTACCGCGAGTACGACTGGGCCGGCCGCTGGAAGGGCTCGCAGCACTTCCAGCTCTACGCCGCCGACATCGACGCCGTCGCCCCGCAGTCGGTCGCGATGCCGCCCGCGCAGCAGATGCGCCCGCCCAAGCCGCAGGGCTACGGCTCGCAGCTGTGGACGCTGATCCGCCGGTACACCTCGGTCATCGCCTCGGACAAGGGCTTCATCGGCCTGATGCTGATCCTGCCCGCGGTCCTGGGCGTGGTCTCCACCGTCATCCCGGCCACCTTCGGCCTGGCGCCGCCGACCCCGCCGTCGAACTTCAACGGCGACGCCGGCACGATCATGCTGATCCTCTGCGTCGGCATGTGCTTCTCGGGCGCCGCGAACTCGGTCCGTGAGCTGATCAAGGAACGGGTGATCTACGAGCGCGAGCGCGCGACCGGCCTGTCCCGGTCGGCGTACCTGATGTCCAAGGTGATCGTCCTCGGCGTCATCACGGCCATCCAGGGCGTCGTCATCTGCGCGATCGGCTTCATCCCGCGCGACCTGCCCACCGAGGGCCTGCTCATGCCCCCGGCCGTCGAGCTGTGCCTGTCCGTCACGGCGCTGGGCTTCACCTCGATGATGTTCGGCCTGGTGATCTCCTCGCTGGTGAAGACCGCCGAGAAGACCATGCCGCTGCTGGTCATGTTCGCGATCGTCCAGGTCGTGTTCACCGGCATCCTCTTCAAGGTCTACGACTCCGTGGGCCTGGAGCAGGTCGCCTGGCTGATGCCCTCCCGCTGGGCCATCGCCGCCGCGGGCACCACGCTGAACCTCGGCAAGCTCATGCCGCCGTGGGACCGCGACAACCCCACCAACACCGACCCGCTGTGGGACCACTCGATCGGCCAGTGGGGTCTGAACATCACGATCCTGCTGCTCCTGGGCATCGCCTGCGGCTTCGCCGTGGCGCGCCTGCTGCGCCGCCACGAGCCGGAGGTCATGCGCAACTAGGCCGCGCGCCCGTCCGTACGGGCCCCGGTACGCGCATACGCCACAGGGCGGCACCCGGTACTCCGGGGGCCGCCCTGTGGCGTATGGGGGCTGGGGGTGACGTCAATGGCCGAGCAGGGCTCAGTAGGCGCTGTTGACGTTGTCGATCGAGCCGTAACGGTCGGCGGCGTAGTTGGCCGCGGCGACGATGTTGGCGACCGGGTGGTACTGGTCCAGCGGGGTGCCGGCGACGTGGTAGGCCAGGAAGGTCGGGCGGATGACCTGGAGCAGACCCATCGAGGGGATGCCGTTCTTGGCGTTGATGTCCCAGTTGTTGATCGCGCGCGGGTTGCCGCTGGACTCGCGCATGATGTTCTTGTAGAGCCCGTTGTACGTGCCCGGAATCTTGTTCGCCTTCATGATCGCGAGCGACTCCTTGATCCATCCGTCAAGGTTGTTCGCGTACATCGGCTTGCGGGCGGCGGAACGGCTGGCCGCTTCCTTGTCGGCGCGGTCCTTCTTCGCGGCGGCTTCGGCCTTGGCCTTCGCCGCGGCCTTGGCGGCCTCCGCCTTCTTGTCCGCGACGACCTGCTGCGCGGTGAGGTGCTGGCGCAGGGTCTTCGCCTGAGCGCCGTCGACGGTCTGGGTCCACGCCACGGGGGCGGCCACGACGGTCTCGGCGGCCTCACCGGAGGCGGCCGGAACGAGGGAGAAGGCGAGGGCGGCGGCGCCGAGGGTGGCGACTCCGGCGATCGACAGCTTGTGGCCCTTGGTCAGACGGCCGGGGGTGCTGGTCTCGGACATGCGTGAGCAACCTCTTCGAATAGCGGGGGCCGCAGGAAAGCGCCTCGGCGGTGTTGATCCGCGGCGCTGTGCGACGGGAGCCATTGTTAGCGGCGGCAAAATCCTGTGGCAAAGGTGTGACGTACGAAGCCCGATAGTGGATCACGGCCCCCCGAGGTCACCCCGTGTTCGTCCGCCGGACCGGCCCCATCAGTGCTGACAGAGCCTTTATCTATCCACTAAGCAGCTTCGTAAGTGATCTGCGTCCTATGTGCGGGCTCACATCGGAGTCGTAACAGTCTCACCGTCCGTTGCATAGGCAATGCTTAGCGTGAGGGATCTCCTCCCTGAGGAGGACCCCGCACCCCCGGGCCCTCCTGCGAAAGGCAGACCCGCCCCCCGTCTCCCCCTGCTCCGGAGGTACGGCGCCCCGCGCGCGCCGGGTCCGCGCCGGGCCCACGCCGGGCCCCGCCGGGTCCGCGGCCGGGTCCGCAGACCTAGGCCGGACCGCGCCCGTACCTAGGTCGCGGGCCCGATTCCGCAGGTCACGGCCACGAGTACGGTGATCCCATGCGCAACGGACCCGAGGGAACCCGCACCGGGCTGGCCGCGGTGAGCACCGCCCTGCTCGCCATGAGCCGGCACCTGGAGGTCCGCGACGTCCTCAAGACCATCGTCGTCTCGGCCCGGGAGCTGCTGGACGCCGAGTACGCCGCCCACCCCGAGATGTCGGACTTCCTCGGCCTGCCCATCCGCGACGGCGAGGAGATCCTCGGCGCCCTCTTCCTCGCGAACAAGCGGGACCCGGCGGCCCGGCGGGACCCGGCGGACCGGCGGGACCCCGCCGACGGGCCGTGCCCCGCCGGCGAGCGCGTCCCCCGCCCCGGCGGCGGCTTCACGGAAGAGGACGAGGCCCTGCTCGGCATCCTCGCCCAGCATGCGGCCATCGCCCTGACCAACGCCCGCCTCTACGAGCGCAGCCGCGAGCTGACCATCGCCGAGGAGCGCTCCCGGCTCGCCCACGAGCTGCACGACGCCGTCAGCCAGAAGCTCTTCTCCCTCCGGCTCACCGCCCAGGCCGCCGCCGCGCTCGTCGACCGCGACCCGGTCCGGGCCAAGGACGAACTGCACCAGGTCGCCGCCCTCGCCGCGGAAGCCGCCGACGAGCTGCGGGCCGCCGTCGTGGAGCTGCGCCCCACCGCCCTCGACGAGGACGGCCTCGTCGCGACCCTGCGCGACCAGATCAACGTCCTGGACCGCGCGCACGCAGCCCACGTCACCTTCCACTGCGACGGCGTACGCGCCCTGCCCGGCTCCCGGGAGGAAGCCCTCCTTCGGGTCTCCCAGGAGGCCCTGCACAACGCCCTGCGCCACTCCGGCGCCGACCGGGTCGAGGTCACCCTGAGCCGCACCCCCGCCGGGGGAGCGCTCCTGACGATCACCGACTCCGGCCGCGGCTTCGACCCCCAGGCCGTCCGCAAGGCCGGCCGCCACCTCGGCCTGGTCTCCATGCGGGACCGGGCCGGCGGGGTCGGCGGCCGCCTCACCGTGCGGTCGGCGCCCGGCGAGGGCACCACGATCGAGATGGAGGTCCCCGGTGGCTGACACACCGGCCCGTATCAAGGTCCTGCTCGTCGACGACCACCAGGTCGTCCGGCGCGGCCTGCGCACCTTCCTGGAGGTACAGGACGACATCGAGGTGGTCGGGGAGGCCTCCGACGGCGCCGAGGGCGCCGCCCGCGCCGAGGAACTGCGGCCCGACGTGATCCTCATGGACATCAAGATGCCGGGGACCGACGGCCTCGACGCCCTGCGCCGGCTGCGCGAGCTGGCGAACCCCGCCCGGGTGCTGATCGTCACCAGCTTCACCGAGCAGCGCACCGTGGTCCCCGCCCTGCGCGCGGGCGCCGCCGGATACGTCTACAAGGACATCGACCCCGACGCGCTCGCCGGAGCCATCCGCTCCGTCCACGCCGGGCACGTCCTGCTCCAGCCGGAGGTCGCCGAGGCGCTGCTCTCGCAGGACGAGCACGGCCCGGCCCCGGGCCGCGGCGGATCGCTGACCGACCGCGAGCGCGAGGTCCTCGGCCACATCGCGGACGGCCGCTCGAACCGGGAGATCGCGCGGGCGCTCGTCCTCTCGGAGAAGACGGTCAAGACGCACGTCTCGAACATCCTGATGAAGCTGGACCTGGCCGACCGCACGCAGGCGGCATTGTGGGCGGTCAGGAACGGAATCGCCGACTGAGCGGACCGAATACGACCGTCTCGCACCCGTCTCGCACCCGTCTCGTTTCCGGGATGAGATTCATACGGTCGGGTGTATGTAGCCCACATGGCGCATCCCGGCGGCCCGTACGGCCGTTCTTCAGTGCGTGCCGCGGCGGCTGGTCGCGGCAGACGTACTGGAGGACGAGAACGTGAAGAACTTCAAGAAGGCCGCAGCCGCCACCATGATCGCGGGCGGCCTCGTCGCCGCCGGCGCCGGTGTCTCCTCGGCGCACGGCGGTGCGTCGGCGGAGGGCGAGGCCCAGAACTCGCCCGGCGTGGCCTCCGGGAACCTGCTCCAGGTCCCCGTGCACGTCCCCGTGAACGCGGTCGGCAACTCGGTCAGCGTGATCGGCCTGCTCAACGGCGCGTTCGGCAACACCGGCATCAACGGCTGACGCCACCCGCGTACCCCGGCCCCGCTTCCCCCGCTCTCCCCGGGAAGCGGGGCCGCGGTGTGTCCGGGCCCCTTTCCGCGGAACGGCCCCGCCGGTCAGCCCCGCTCCCGCTCCTCCACGTACGCGTTGTACGCCGCCACCTGCGCGCGCCGGGCCACCCGCTCGACCGGCCGCAGCGCCTCCGCCCGCGCCGCCATCTCGGAGGCGGCCACCGCCCCGCCGTGCCCGCGCTCGTACGCCAGGGACACCAGCAGGCCCACCCGCTGCGCCAGCGACAGCACCCGCACCGCCCGCGGCGGATACCCCGGGGCCAGCACCTCGCGCCCCGCCTCCGCCCGCGCCCGGTACGCCGACAGCGCCGCCTCCGCCACCGGCCCCGAGGCCGCCACGTCCAGCCGGGTCAGTACGGCCGTCGCCTCCCGCAGGGCCTCCGCCAGCTCCCGCTCCGCCTCGCCCAGCGAGGGCACGTCCGCGGGCGGCGCCTCCCGCACCGGCAGGCAGTGCCACACCACCTCGACGTGCACGTCACCCGCGGGCCCGGCCTCCGTCACCTCCGGTACGAGCCCCAGCGCCGCACCGACCGCGACCACGGCCTCCTCGGCGTCCAGCGCCCGCGCGTTGAACTCCGGCGGACCGCTCAGCCCCAGCGGATGCCCCGGCGCGGGCAGTGCCACCCGCAGACCGGTGACCCCCATGGCGCGCAGCCGCCCGAGCCCGAGCGTCAGGCCGACCGGCCCGTTCTCGCCCGGCAGCTCCGCCACCCGGTGCACGGCGTCCGCGCCGACGATCGACAAAGCGGCGTCGTCGGGCGAGACGAGACCGGCCAGCAACGAGTTCCCCCAGGCGGCCAGCCGCCCTGAACGTGGTTCCACAAGCATTCCCCCACCTTAGTAACCCGCCCCCGGAGCCCGCCCCACTCGGCCTGGCGACCGGAGCTCCTCCGGAGTGGCGTAGGTTTCTCTGGGGCTGCGCCTACAGGCGCACACAGAACCGACACTGCAAGGGGAGACAACACGCTCATGAGCGACGTTCTGGAGCTGGTGGACGTATCCGTGGTCCGCGAGGGCCGCGCTCTGGTGGACCAGGTCTCCTGGTCGGTCAAGGAGGGGGAGCGCTGGGTGATCCTCGGCCCCAACGGCGCCGGGAAGACCACCCTGCTCAACGTCGCCTCCAGCTACCTCTTCCCCAGCAGCGGCAGCGCCACCATCCTCGGCAGCACCCTCGGCAAGGTCAACGTCTTCGACCTGCGCCCGCGCATCGGCGTCGCCGGCATCGCGATGGCCGACAAGCTCCCCAAGCGCCAGACCGTCCTGGAGACCGTGCTCACCGCCGCCTACGGCATGACCGCGACGTGGCACGAGGAGTACGAGGACATCGACGAGCAGCGCGCCCGCGCGTTCCTCGACCGCCTCGGGATGACGGACTACCTCGACCGGAAGTTCGGCACCCTCTCCGAGGGCGAGCGCAAGCGCACCCTGATCGCCCGCGCCCTGATGACGGACCCCGAGCTGCTGCTCCTCGACGAGCCCGCAGCCGGCCTCGACCTCGGTGGCCGCGAGGACCTCGTCCGCCGGCTCGGGCGCCTCGCGCGCGACCCGATGGCCCCGTCGATGATCATGGTCACGCACCACGTCGAGGAGATCGCCCCCGGCTTCACGCACGTGCTCATGATCCGCCAGGGCAAGGTCGTCACCGCCGGCCCCATCGAGCTCGAGCTGACCTCCCGCAACCTCTCCCTCTGCTTCGGCCTCCCGCTGGTCGTCGAGCGCAACGACAGCGACCGCTGGACCGCCCAGGGCCTGCCGCTCCGCTAGCCGCCCCTGCCGGATCCGGCCCGACCCGGGACAGGGGCCCGCGCACCCTGTCCGGACCGGGCCCGCCCGACCTACCATGACCATGTGAGCGAAATCGACGCGTGGGTGTGGTGGCTCATCGGGGCGGTCGGACTGGGGATCCCCCTGGTCGTCACCGCGATGCCGGAGTTCGGCATGTTCGCCGTCGGCGCGCTCGCCGCCGCGGTCACGGCCGCCGTCGGCGGGGGAGTGGTCGCGCAGTTGCTGGTCTTCGTCATCGTCTCGGTGGCGCTGATCGCCGTGGTCCGCCCCCTCGCCAACAGGCACCGCGACCAGCGGCCCCAACACCGCAGCGGGATCGACGCGTTGAGGGGCAGAAGCGCCGTCGTCACGGAACGGGTCGACGGCAGCGGCGGCCGGATCAAGCTCGCCGGGGAGATCTGGTCCGCCCGCACGCTCGACGCGGACAGCAGTTTCGAACCAGGACAACAGGTCGATGTCGTGGAGATCGACGGGGCGACGGCCGTCGTCATGTGACGTCATGTGACCAAGCACCCGACTCGCGGGCCCCCGGTCTGCGAGACTCCGCTCAACGGGGCAGCACAGACAGCCGGAAGGGCACGGGGAACCGCATGCAACCGATCATCATCGTTCTGATCATTCTGGTGATCCTCGTCTTCATCGCACTGGTCAAGACGATCCAGGTGATCCCGCAGGCCAGCGCGGCCATCGTCGAACGGTTCGGGCGATACACCCGCACCCTCAACGCGGGCCTGAACATCGTCGTCCCGTTCATCGACTCGATCCGCAACCGGATCGACCTCCGCGAGCAGGTCGTCCCCTTCCCGCCGCAGCCGGTGATCACCCAGGACAACCTGGTGGTCAACATCGACACGGTCATCTACTACCAGGTGACCGACGCCCGGGCCGCGACGTACGAGGTGGCCAGCTACATCCAGGCCATCGAGCAGCTCACCGTCACCACCCTGCGCAACATCATCGGCGGCATGGACCTGGAGCGGACCCTCACCTCCCGCGAGGAGATCAACGCGGCCCTGCGCGGCGTGCTCGACGAGGCCACCGGCAAGTGGGGCATCCGCGTCAACCGCGTCGAGCTGAAGGCGATCGAGCCGCCGACCTCCATCCAGGACTCGATGGAGAAGCAGATGCGCGCCGACCGCGACAAGCGCGCCGCGATCCTCCAGGCCGAGGGTGTCCGCCAGTCCGAGATCCTGCGCGCCGAGGGTGAGAAGCAGTCCTCCATCCTGCGCGCCGAGGGTGACGCCAAGGCCGCCGCGCTGCGCGCCGAGGGCGAGGCCCAGGCGATCCGTACGGTCTTCGAGTCCATCCACGCCGGAGACCCGGACCAGAAGCTCCTCGCCTACCAGTACCTCCAGATGCTCCCGAAGATCGCCGAGGGCGACGCGAACAAGCTCTGGATCGTCCCCAGCGAGATCGGCGACGCCCTCAAGGGACTCAGCGGCGCCATCGGCAACTTCGGCCCCATGGGCGGCGGCTCCAACGGGCTGCACCGCAAGGACGAGCAGCCCGCCGCCCCGGACCGCCGCGAACAGCCCCCGATCGACTAGGACTCCCGTCCCCTCGTGCATGATCAGTGAGGCCCCTCGACCTTCTGGGCGGGGAGGCGACTCACTCTCGCAAAGGGGATGGCCTTGTCCATCTGGGAAGCACTCGCGGTCTTCGCCGCCGGCATCGGCGCCGGCACCATCAACACCATCGTCGGCTCCGGCACCCTGATCACCTTCCCGGTGCTCCTGGCGACCGGTCTGCCGCCGGTGACCGCCAATGTATCCAACACCCTCGGACTGGTGCCCGGTTCGGTCAGCGGGGCCATCGGCTACCGCAAGGAACTGAAGGGCCAGGGCGCCCGGATCCTGCGCCTGGGCGCCGTGTCCCTCGTCGGCGGACTCGCGGGCGCCGTCCTGCTGCTCAACCTGCCGTCCGACTCCTTCGACACGATCGTGCCGGTGCTCATCGCGCTCGCGCTCGTGCTCGTCGTCCTCCAGCCCCGGATCGCGGCGTCCGTGCGGCGGCGCCAGGAAGCCGCCGGGGGCGACGGCCCGCACCCCGACGGCGGTCCGGTCCTGCTGACCGGAATGCTGCTCTCCAGCGCCTACGGCGGCTACTTCGGGGCCGCTCAGGGCGTGCTCTACCTCGGCCTGATGGGCTCGCTGCTCCGCGAGGACATGCAGCGGGTCAACGCCGTCAAGAACATCGTCGCGGCCCTGGTCAACGGCATCGCGGCCGTGTTCTTCCTCTTCGTCGCCTCATTCGACTGGACGGCCGTCCTGCTCATCGCCGTCGGCTCCACCCTCGGCGGCCAGATCGGCGCCAAGGTCGGCCGACGCCTCCCGCCGACCGCCCTGCGCGCACTCATCGTGGTGGTCGGCCTGGTGGCCATCGTCCAGCTGCTGCTCCGCTGAGCGACGTAGGGAGGCTACGTACTTCGACGTATCCCTATCTACGCCCAGCGGGCAGATGACCTCATCCGATTACGCGATCCGCTCCAGCCATTCCGGCAGCTCCTCCCGGACACCCGCCCCCATGGCCAGCAGCATCGCGTCCGCCGGAGACGGCACGAAGGGCCTCCGGAGCAACGGCATCCCCGCTTCCTCCGGAGTCCGCGCCGCCTTGCGGTGGTTGTCCACGGCACAGGACGCCACCGTGTTCAGCCAGGTGTCGCCACCCCCCTGAGCCCTCGGCACCACGTGGTCCACCGTGGTCGCACGCTTCCCGCAGTAAGCGCACCGGTGCTGGTCACGCGCCAGCACCCCCCGCCGTGACCAGGGAGCATGTCTTCGGAAGGGCACCCTGACGTACCTGCACAGCCGGATCACCCGGGGCATCGGCAGGTCCATGGTGGCGCCGCGCACACGGAGTTCGGGATGGGACTGTTCGACGACGGCCTTGTCCTGAAGCACCAGGACCACCGCCCGGTTCAACGTCACCGTCGACAGCGGCTCGAAGCTCGCATTCAGCACCAGCGTGTCCCGCATCTCGCCCACCTCCCGTGTGCAGGCCCGCGACCACCCTGGCGGCGGGGCCCGGAACCACTCTGGCCGGGCCCGCCACCGGGGACAACGCAATAAAAATGCCCGGTCCTGGCCGCCTTTAGACCAGGACCGGGCAAACGCTCGGAGAACTCAGCCGGCCGGCGCCTCGAATTCGCCGATCAGCTGGGCGCGACCCAGCGTGTGGAAACGCAGGTTGAACCCGACGACGGCGGGCGAGGCCTCCGCGTCCGGCCCCAGCTTCTCCGTGTCCACCGCGTACACGGTGAACACGTACCGGTGCCGCTCCCCGGCCGGGGGAGCCGCCCCGCCGAAGTCGCGGCTGCCGTAGTCGTTGCGCACGTGCACCGCCCCGGCCGGCAGCCCCGGGAAGGAACCGCTGCCCGCCCCGGCCGGCAGCTCCGTGACCGAGGCCGGCAGGTCGAAGAGCACCCAGTGCCAGAACCCGCTGCCCGTCGGAGCGTCAGGGTCGAAGCAGGTCACCGCGAAGCTCTTCGTCCCCGCGGGCGCGCCCTCCCACCGCAGCTGCGGCGAACGGTTCCCGCCCCGCAGCACCTGCGCGTCGCTCAGATCCGCCCCCGGCGCGAGATCCGCGCTCTCGACGGTGAAGGTGGCCACCTCGGGATGGAAGGCGTGCGGAAGGGGCGCTCTGTTCTGGTCGGTCACTGCTCAACCTCCGTGGACGGGAACCCGTACGTCATCTGCCGACAGGAGCCTAGTGATCTGGTTCGGAGATGCGTGAGCAGTAGCGGCAGATCCGGTCGAGGATCTGGTCGGCGGTCTTGGTCCACTTGAAGGGCCGGGCATCGTCGTTCCAGACCTTGGTCCAGTTCTCGAGTGCGGCCTTGAGGTCGTCGAGTGAGCAGAACACCCCCCGCTCGAGACAGCGCCGTTCCAGCTCCGCGAACCACCGCTCGACCTGGTTGATCCACGACGAGTACATGGGGGTGAAGTGCAGCTGGAAGCGGGGATGCGCGAGCAGCCACTTGTGCACCACGGGTGCCTTGTGGGCGGAGAGGTTGTCGCAGATCACGTGGACCGCCAGGCCCTTGTCCGTCTGGCGGTCCATCTCGTCGAGGAAGTCCCGGAAGTCCACCGCCCGGTGCTGCGCGGACAGCTTCGTGATCACTTTGCCGGTGGCGGTGTTCAGGGCGGCGAACAGGTCGACGGTTCCGTGCCGGATGTAGTCGAAGCTCCGCCGCTCGGGCACTCCCGGGATCATGGGCAGCACCGGCGCGGTCCGCTCCAGGGCCTGGATCTGCGGTTTCTCGTCCACCGCGAACACCACGGCGTTCGCCGGCGGGGCGAGGTAGAGGCCGACGACGTCACGGATCTTGTCGATCAGGAACGGGTCCGGGGAGATCTTGAAGGTCTCAGTCCGCCACGGCTGCAGGCCGAAGGCGTGCCAGATCCGCAGCACACTTGCCGGGGAGATCCCCACGGCCTTTGCCAGTTCCCGCTTCGACCAGTGCGTCCCGCCCGCGGGCGTCTCCTCCAGGGTGCGGACCACCACCTCTTCCACCTGGGCATCCGTGATGGTCCGCGGCACCCCGGGCCGAGGCTCGTCGGCCAGCCCGTCGAGGCGGTCGCGCAGGAACCGCATACGCCATTTGGTGACGGTGCCCCGGTTCACACCCAGCCGGGCCGCAACCGCCAGGTTCGGCCCGCCCTCCGCACACGCCAGCACGATCCTCGCCCGCAGGGCCAGCCCCTGCGCGGTCGTGCGGCGCTTGACCCAGTTGTTCAACACCTGCCGCTCGGCCTCGCTCAGCACCAGCGGCTCCAGCCTGCTGTCACCCACAACCCACAGCAGACCGAAGCCAACCGACATCCGTCAGCCGAACCCACGAAGTGGTACGGCAAACGACTCACGTGGTGCCGAACGAACTCACGACCAGATCACTAGAACCAGTTGCGCTGCGAACCGACGGAAGCGATCCACTGATTGAGGTACCCCGCCCAATCGGTCCCCTGGTAGGACTGCAGGCCGACCTGGAAGCACCGGTAGGTGTCGGAGCCCTCGGAGAACAGACCCGGCTTCTTGTCCATCTCCAGCACGACGTCCATCTCGCGGCCATCGGCGATGAAGGTCAGCTCGACCTGGTTCAGCCCGCGGTACTGCGACGGCGGCAGGAACTCGATCTCCTGGTAGAAGGGAAGCGTCTGGCGCGTCCCCCGGATGTGCCCGCGCTCCATGTCCGCGCTGCGGAAACGGAAGCCGAGCTGCCCGAAGGCGTCCAGCAGCGCCTGCTGCGCCGGGAGCGGGTGCACGTTGATCGGGTCCAGGTCACCCGCGTCCACCGCCCGCGCGATCTCGAGCTCGGTGCTGACCCCGATGTTCATCCCGTGCAGGTGCTGACCCGCGAAGTGGGTGACCGGCGTCTCCCACGGGATCTCCAGGCTGAACGGCACCACGTGCAGCGCACCGGCCTGCACCTGGAAGGCACCGCCGAGCCGCTGCTTGCTGAAGACGATGTTCTGCTTCAGCTCCTGGTCGCCGCTCTCCACCTCCACCCGCGCCTGGAGACCGACGTTCAGCCCCTCGATCTGCTGCTCCACGGAACCGCCCTGGATACGCACCTCACCCTGGACGATCCCGCCCGGCACCACGTTCGGCTCGGTGATGATCGTGTCCACCGAAGCACCACCGGCACCCAGGCTCGCGAACAGCTTCCTGAACCCCATGTTCCTGACTCCCCTTGAAGACTCGTCCCGCCGATGCGGCGGGACGGCGTACCCCTACAAACGCGGAACCCTAAGCCCCGGTTGCACCGGCAGGCGTTGTACTACGCTCGCCCGGATGAGCGAGCGACCCGACCGTACGCCCCTGACCCGGGCATTCTTCGACCGCCCGGCCCTCACCGTGGCCCCGGACCTGCTGGGCCGCACCCTGGTGCGGCGCAGCGCGGAAGGGCTGATCGAGCTGCGCATCACCGAGGTGGAGGCGTACGAGGGAGAGGCCGACCCGGGCTCCCACGCCTACCGCGGCCGCACGGCGCGCAACGCGTCGATGTTCGGTCCGCCCGGACACGCGTACGTCTACTTCATCTACGGCATGTGGTTCAGCCTCAACCTGGTGTGCGGCCCGCCGGACCACGCGAGCGGGGTGCTGATCCGGGCGGGCGAGATCACCGTGGGCGCCGATCTGGCCCGCAAACGTCGACTTTCAGCCAGAGCCGACAAGGAACTGGCCAAAGGCCCGGCCCGCCTCGCGACCGCCCTGGACGTGGACCGCTCCCTGGACGGCGCCGACCTCTGTGCCGGCCCGGAGGCACCCTTGTCCGTCCTCGCGGGCATCCCCACACATTCCGACCTGGTCGGTACGGGCCCCCGCACCGGAGTCGGCGGCGAGGGCGCGGACCATCCGTACCGGTTCTGGATCACCCAGGACCCGACCGTGAGCCCGTACCGGGCCCATGCGCCACGCCGCCGCTCAACTTGACTCGCCCCTGGGCGCGGCCTAACGTAGCCCGAGCCGCTTGAAACGGAGCACTGCATCTGCAGACCTCCGGAGGCGGCCAACCCACTACTGCGATCACCCTGACGGGGATGATTTCGGCATGCCCGAATTCAGCGCCGGTGGCTCGATTATGAGCCGCAAGGGAAAGCCGCTAAAGTAGTGAACACGCCGAAAGGCAAGGCCCCCAACGGCCACCGAATTCGAATTCCAATCCGGTTAAACGGAACGGAATGAGTCTGGTAGAGTTGGAAACGAAGAACGAAGCCCGGAGGAAAGCCCGCAAGGGTCGGTACAAAGGAAGCGTCCGTTCCTTGAGAACTCAACAGCGTGCCAAAAATCAACGCCAGAAGTTGATACCCCGTCCACTTCGGTGGATGAGGTTCC